>JALUUZ010000136.1 GCA_027021095.1 Gammaproteobacteria bacterium | reverse complement strand
CACCTCCTGCTGCCAGATCAACTGTGGCGGACAGGGCGACATCGCGATCAACGTCCAGCACACCAAGCCGCCGAAGATCAACCACGACCTGGTCTCCAACGTCTGTGAGCGTCCGTCGGTCGTTGCGCGCTGCCCGGTTGCAGCGATTCGCCCGGCGATGGTCAACGGCAAGCCTTCACTCGAGGTCGATGAGAAGAAATGTATCTGCTGCGGTGCCTGCTTCCCGCCATGCCCGCCAATGCAGATCAACGATGCAGAGCACTCCAAGCTGGCAATCTGGGTCGGTGGCAACCACTCGAATGCCCGCAGCAAGCCCAGCTTCCAGAAGCTGGTTGCCGCCGGCATCCCGAACAATCCGCCGCGCTGGCCTGAAGCCACTGCCATCGTCAAGCGTATCCTCAAAGTCTACAAGGAAGACGCCAAGGACTGGGAGCGTATCAACGACTGGATCGACAGGATCGGCTGGCCGCGGTTCTTTGAAAAGACCAACCTGCCGTTCACCAAGTTCCATATCGACAACTGGCGTGGTGCACGAAAGAGCCTGAATGCCTCGACACACATCCGGTTCTAGGGAGTATCAGGAATGGAATTTGGTATCTTAGTCAACGAAGGCCCTTATCAGCACCAGGCGGCTGACAGCGCTTACCTGTTTGCCAAGGCGGCGCTGGAAAAGGGCCACAAGATCTATCGGATCTTCTTTTACCACGATGGCGTCAACAACGGCACCCGGCTGACCACACCACCGCAGGACGACAGAAACATCGTCGAGCGCTGGAGCCAGTTGGCCGAGGAACATGACATCGACATGGTGATCTGCGTTGCCGCGGCCCAACGGCGCGGCATCGTCGACCCGGAAGAAATGAAACGTAATGGCAAGGATGCCGATAATATTGCGCCGGGATTCCGTATTTCCGGCCTTGGACAGTTGATCGAGGCCGGTATCAAGGCAGACCGGCTGGTCGTCTTCGGCGATTGAACCGGTGGAGTATTATCATGAGCGATGAACAAGTAACAAAGAAATTTCTTTACGTGAATCGTAAGGCGCCTTACGGCACCATCTATGCGCTCGAGTCTCTCGAGGTCGTGCTGATCGGTGCTGCGTTCGAGCAGGACGTCAGCCTGGCCTTTATCGGCGATGGCGTCTACCAGCTTACCAAGGGGCAGGACACCAAGGGGATCGGCGTCAAAAACTTTTCGCCGACCTACCGTGCACTCGGAGAATACGACATACAGAAGATCTATGTCGAAAAAGAATCTCTGGAAGCACGCGGACTGACCCTGGACGACCTGCAGCACCTGGTCTACGAAGACGAGGACGATGACTGGGCTGAGAAAGACGCGATCAAACTGGTCAGCGCCAAGGAACTGGGGGAGATCATGGAGCAACAGGACGTTGTGTTGAGTTTCTAGCAGAGGTGGTAAGCAAATGAGTATGTTACATACGGTAAACAAATCCCCGTTCAACAGCGATGGACTGAGCAGCTGCCTCCAATGCGCGCTTGCCGGTTCTTCGGTACTGTTGATCGAAGATGGCGTCTATGCGGCACGCCGCGGCACGCAATACGAAGCACTGGTGCAGGAAGCACTCAAGGACAAAAAAATCTACGCGCTGCAACCTGACCTGGAAGCACGCGGAGTCAAGTCCAACCTGATCGACGGCATCGAACTTGTCGACTATGCCGGCTTTGTCGATCTGACCACGGACCACGATTCGGTGCAGGCGTGGTTATAATTTTTCACTTCAATTCTTTCAATTTAAGGAGACGTTAAAATGCCTTTAGAAGTAAACGGTAAAACTTACGAAACTGACGAAGAGGGTTACCTGGCCAACCTGAGTGACTGGTCGGAAGATGTCGCCAAAGCACTGGCGGAAAGCGAAGGACTCGAAATGACAGAGAACCACTGGGAAGTCGTCAATTTCCTGCGTGAATACTACCAGGAATACCAGATTGCACCGGCAGTCCGTGTACTGACCAAAGCGATTGGTAAAAAACTGGGTAAGGATAAAGGTAACAGCAAATACCTGTATGAGTTGTTCCCGTACGGTCCGGCAAAACAAGCCTGTAAAGTTGCTGGTTTACCCAAGCCTACTGGTTGCGTTTGATGCTTAGGGCAAGAGCCACTCTCCGGTTCTTGCCTGTTTCAAGCATATCCTGTTTATTTTTGCCTGTTGATTTTTTGGTAGTGAGGAGGTAGCAGAGACATGTCTGCTCTGTCGGTTTCGTATGTAATTCTGTTTTATGCCGCTATCGGCATACTGGTTGTTGGTCTCGGCTCAAGGATACTCAGATACGTCAAAACCCCTGCCCCTCTGAAAATTCCGACTATGCCTGCGCCGGTGACGAAATCAGGTGTAGTCATGCGCCTCGGACGAGAGGTCGTTTTTTTTGAAAGCCTGTTCAAGTCCAACAAGTGGACCTGGATTTTCGGCTGGCTGTTTCATGTGTCGCTGCTGCTGGCATTCTTCCGGCACCTGCGCTATGTCATCGGACCGGACAATATCCTGGGGATGCTCATCGGCCTGGAGATCGTGCAGTCGTTCGGCAAATACGCAAGCTACACCATGGTCATCGGCCTGCTTGGCCTTCTGGGCCGGCGCCTGTTCGTCGAGCGCGTACGCTATATTTCCAGCCCCTCCGACTACCTGATGCTGTTGCTGCTGCTGTCGATCGCCGCCACCGGCATGTTGATGACCTTCGTCTCGCATATCGACATCATGCAACTGCGGGATTTTGCGGTCGGACTGTTCATACTGCAGCCGGCGAACGTGCCTGACAGCCCGCTGATACTGATCCATCTTGCACTGGTCGCGTTGCTGATGATTATCTTTCCAGTCAGTAAATTGTTACATGCGCCAGGTGTATTCTTCAGCCCGACACGCAACCAGGTCGACAATGCACGTGAACAGCGGCATATCGCCGACTGGGCGGTTCCCTTGGACGAAACACGGGGCAACAAGTAGCTTTGAATGCATTAATGCAGCAGTAAGGAGTTTATAGTGGCAGATTTCGAAACACCCGTCTTACAAAAATACCCGGTCATCCCGTCGATCACGATCGACGCGATGAAAGACTCCGCGCCTTTTGTCGCCAAGCCGGAGCACCAGGACCCATTGGGATTTCCCGGCGAGCTGGTCGATGACTGGAAAGACCGTGCGATCGAAAAAATGGGCGAACTGCTCGGTAAATACCGGTCGTTCCAGGTCTATCTCGACAGCTGTGTCAAATGCGGGGCCTGTACCGACAAATGCCACTATTTTCTCGGTACCACCGACCCGAAAAACATGCCTGTCGCACGCCAGGACCTGCTGCGCAGCGTCTACCGGCGCTATTTCACTTTTGCCGGCAAATACTTTCCTAAGCTGGTCGGTGCCCGCGATCTGACCAAAGAAGTCCTGGACGAGTGGTACAGCTACTTCCACCAATGCTCACAATGCCGACGCTGTTCGGTCTACTGCCCCTATGGGATCGATACCGCCGAGATCTCGATGGCGGCCCGCGAAATCCTCGACTCTGTCGGTGTCGGGCAGAAATACTGTAACGAAATCATTGCCAAGGTGCATAAAGTCGGTAACAACCTGGGACTGCCTGAACCGGCACTAAAAGACACCCTGGAAGGCCTGGAAGAAGACATCGAAGACGATACCGGGGTCAAAGTCAGGCTGCCGCTCGACGAAAAAGGCGCCGATATCCTGCTGATCACCCCGTCGGCGGACTTTTTCGCTGAACCGCATATCGACGGCCTGATCGGCTATGCCAAGGTGTTTCATGAAGCGGGAGTCAGTTGGACGCTGAGTTCCTATGCCTCTGAAGCAGCGAACTTCGGCATGTTTATCGGCAGTTATGAAAATATGCAGAAAGTCGCGATGCGTATCCGTGAGGCGGCGCTGGACCTGGGGGTCAAGCGTATCGTGCACGGTGAATGCGGTCATGCCTGGCGGGTCGCCTACAGTTTCTGGAATACCCTGGCCGGGCCCTTCGACTTTCTCGATCCGAACTACCCGGTACCACAGCATATCTGTGAATTTACCTACGACCTGATCCAGAAAAACAAGCTGCGGTTCGACAAGTCGCAGAACGACCATCGTGTCGTGACCTTCCACGACTCCTGTAACGTCGCCCGCGCCACACGGATGGGTGACAAACCCGGCGGGCAGTTCGAGATTCCACGCGCCATCATCAAGACCGTGTGCAACAACTACGTGGACATGGATCCGGACACGATCAAAGAAGGCACCTACTGCTGCGGTGGCGGCGGCGGGTTGTTGACCGACGACCTGATGGAGATCCGGGTCAAGGGCGCCATGCCGAGAATGCAGGCGCTGAACGAAGTCGTAGAAGAACACGGTGTTACCAACATGGCCGCCATCTGCGCAATCTGCAAAAGCCAGTTCACCAAGGTGCTGCCCTACTACAAGATGGGCATGGACATGATCGTCAGCGTACACCAGCTGGTCAGTGATGCGCTGATACTGACCGGCCAGGAAGTCGATGACGACGAAGCGGACGAAGATGCAGCCTGAGACGAACAGACAGGATACACAAAACTGAACGAATCATAGATTTGACTGGAGAACAAGCAATGGCAACTTCTAGTGACGACATGAAAAAAGATCTGACGTTCCGCAAATTCGCGGATGGTGACAACAAGTGGAAGAGCATGACTGCGAAGATATTCGTGCAAGACAGCTCACACAAATGCCCGACCTATGTCCACAGGACGCCTCCATGTCAAGGGAGCTGCCCTGCCGGGGAAGACATCCGCGGCTGGCTGGATATCGTGCGCGGTATTGAAAAACCCACCGTAGAGGGTATGAGCTGGCAGGAATACGCATTCCGCCGTTCCACCAACGCCAATCCGTTCCCATCGGTCATGGGCCGGGTCTGCCCTGCCCCGTGTGAAGACGGCTGCAACCGCAACGAGGTCGAAGACCATGTCGGCATCAACTCGGTCGAGCAGTTCATCGGCGATACTGCGCTCGAGAACGGCTTCAAATTCGATGCCCCGGGGCCTGACACCGGCAAAAAGGTCGCGATCATCGGTGGCGGCCCGGCGGGCCTGTCCGCGGCATACCAACTGCGCCGTATCGGTCATGCATGCACGATTTTCGACAATCACGACCAGCTTGGCGGGTTTATGCGTTACGGCATCCCCGGCTACCGTACGCCGCGGGACGTGCTGGACGGTGAAATCAACCGGATCCTGGAAATGGGCGTGGAAGTCAAAACCAATACCCGTGTCGGTACCGACGTCACCGTCGAGCAGCTGGAAAAGGATTACGATGCCATCCTCTGGGCCATCGGCACCCACAACGGCAAATTGCTGCCGATCCCGGGTGGGGATGCCAAGAACTGTATTTCCGGTATCGCCTTCCTGGCCGCGTTCAACGAAGGCCGCCTGCAGGCAATGACCAAGGGTAAAGTCATCGTCGTCGGCGGTGGTGACACCTCGATCGACGTCGCATCCGTCGCCCGCCGTCTTGGTGCGATCAGCCAGATCAATGAAAAAGACCGGCCGGAAAACGTCGTCATGGGCCATACCGCGCACGATGTCGCCTCCACCGCGGCGCGTGAAGGTGTACCGGTACTGCTGACTTCATTGTTCCCGGTCGAGAACATGACCGCCGCCGAACACGAAGTGCGCGACGCACTGCATGAAGGAGTCGAGATCCGTGGCAGCATCATGCCGCTGGAGTGCATCGTTGGCGACGACGGCCGTGCCAACGCGGTCAAGTTTGCCGAGTGCGAACTCAAGGACGGTAAACCGACCGCCATCGAAGGCACCGAGTTTACCGTCGAGTGTGACCTGGTGGTGTCCGCGATCGGTCAAAAAGGCGACATGGAAGGCTATACCGAAATGGACAACGGCCACGGCTTTATCGACGCCGACAAAAACTACCAGGTGCCGGGCAAACCCGGGCATTTCGTCGCCGGTGACATCGTGCGGCCGCACCTGCTGACGACCGCAATCGGCCAGGCCGCGATCGCCACACAAAGTATCGACCACTACCTGAAGCACGAAGACCTGGGACACAGGCCGAAAGTCGACGTCCATCACTACAACCTGCTGGCCAAGCTGCGTGAAACCAATCTCGAGCCGGAAGAATTCGATCCGAAGAGCCGTGGTGATCTGCGTGGCACCTCCGCGGAAAACTTCGCGGTCCATAACTACGAAGACCGCTCCAAGCAGGAAATCATTCCTTCGACTGAACTGTTTCTCGGCCATTTCGAATTTACGCCGCGTCACAAGCGCAAGGAAATCCCGGTCGACGCCTCGAACGTCATCGGCAGTTACCGCGAGCGAATGGAAGGACTGAGCGAAGAGGAAGCGCAGAAGGAAGCCGAGCGCTGCATGAGCTGCGGCATGTGCTTCGAATGTGACAACTGCGTCATCTTCTGCCCGCAGGATGCGGTACATCGGACGCCGGCCAAGGAAGCGACACTGGGACGCTATGTCTATACCGACTACACGCGTTGTATCGGCTGTCATATCTGTGCTGACGTCTGCCCTACCGGTTACATCGACATGGGCATGGGTGAATAAACAACTATCCGGGAATTCAGTAGATGAAAAACAGTCCTGTTTTATTGGTTACCGCAGCATTACTGGCGCTGTCACTGAACCTGCCTGCCAACGACAAACCGGGGCGTCACACGCGTGACACCCACCGGCAGTCGGGCACTGACAGCGAGCACAAGGTCATCGACAAAGACGTACAGGGAAAGTCCTGCGTGCGCGACACCAAGGACATGCGCCGTAACCACATGAAATACCTTTTGCACCAGCGCAAAGAAACGACCAGGCTGGGGAAACGCTGGCCCAAGAACGCCCACAAGAACAACTTCAGCCTCGAGCGTTGCATCAACTGCCATGCGCGGGTAAAGAAAGGCAATGCGATCGTCCCGGTTTCAATCAAGGACAAGAACCATTTCTGCAATCACTGCCACCGCAAAGTTGCAGTCAAGATCGATTGCTTCCAGTGCCACAACTCGAAACCGACTGGCAAGATCAAACTCAGCGGCTCGCAGGCTCCTGCGAAGAATCTGAAATCGAGTGCACTATCTGATGCTCGGGAGAAGTAAGCATTATGACCGAAACAAGCAAAACTGATAACAGCCGGCGGAAATTCATTACCGCAGGTGCGGCCTTCGCCGGCCTGGGACTTGCGCCCGGCGTCCACTTGATCCAAACGGCCCAGGCGGACACCAGCCCATCCCCCAAGGCAGTCACCTCGGACAAACGCTGGGGCATGCTGATCGACGCCAACAAGTGCGGCGACTGCACAGCCTGCATTACTGCCTGCAACAAGGAGTTCGGTCTCGAGGGGGGGCAGTCCTCTGAAGGCAACAAGGCCCGGGACACACAGAAGACTCAGTATATCCGTAAAGTCGAGCTGTTGAACAAACAGACCGGCCACAAGCTGTCGCTGCCGATTCTCTGCCAGCATTGTGAGAGTCCGCCCTGTGTGGACGTCTGCCCGACCGGTGCGTCGATGAAACGTGCTGACGGTATCGCCAAGGTGGACATGCACCTGTGCATCGGCTGCCGCTACTGCATGATGGCCTGCCCGTACAAGGCACGCTCTTTCGTGCATGAGAAAATCGTCGACCAGAAACCCTATGCGCCGCGTGGCATGGGCACGGTCGAAAGCTGTAACCTGTGTGTACACCGTGTCGACGAAGGCCGCCAGCCGGCTTGCGTCGAAGCCTGTAACAAGGAAGGCAACAAGGCCATGGTATTCGGTGATCTGAAGGACGAAAACAGCGCTGTCAGCAAACAGCTCAAAAAGCATTCCAGCGCGCAGTTGCGGGCAGACCTCGGGCTCAACACTGGTATACGTTACCGCGGTATCTAATTCACTATTGGGCGATAAATCAATGAGCAAAATACAGTATTCAGAAATCGAAGGAAACAGTAAGGGATTTTACCTGGTGCTCTTGGTACTGGGGGGGCTGGTCGGCCTTGGCGCACTGGCTGCTTTCTACATGGAGCACAACGGACACTGGGTGACCGGGATGGACAACCAGATCGCGTGGGGACTGCCGCATGTGTTCGCGATCTTTCTTATCGTTGCTGCTTCAGGTGCGTTGAACGTCGCTTCGATCGGGACCGTGTTCAACAAGTACCTGTACAAGCCGCTGGGCCGGCTGTCAGGGCTGCTGGCGATCGCCCTGCTCGCCGGCGGGCTGGTGATCCTGGTGCTGGACCTGGGACGCCCCGACCGCCTGATCGTTGCGATGACCCAGTACAACCTGACCTCGATTTTCGCCTGGAACATCCTGCTCTATAATGGCTTCTTCGCACTGGTCGCCGTCTATCTGTGGACCATGATGGACCGCTCGGTCGGAAAATATTATAAATCCGCCGGGATCGCCGCTTTTGTCTGGCGCCTGATCCTGACCACCGGTACCGGGTCGATCTTCGGCTTCCTGGTCGCACGTCCGGGCTACGATGCCGCGATCCTCGCGCCGACTTTCATCATCCTGTCTTTCTCGATCGGCCTGGCGATTTTCCTGCTCGTCACCCTGGCGTTTTACCAGGGCACGAACCGCGAGCTCGGCGACGCAGTCTTGTTACGCATGAAAAACCTGCTTGGCGTTTTCGTCGCCGCGACCCTGTACTTCGTCGCGGTGTTTCACGTGACCAACCTGTATGCGGCCGAACACCGGGAAGTGGAAAAATTCATTCTTGCCGGTGACTCGATCCATACCAAGCTGTTCTGGATCGGTTTCGTGATCGTCGGCAGCCTGCTGCCGCTCTTGTTCTTGTATTCAAAGGCCGGCAAATCACGCACGATGATCATCCTGTCGTCACTGCTGGTCATCGTCGGTGCCTTTTCACTGCTCTATGTCGTGGTGATCGGTGGCCAGGCCAAGCCGCTGGAAATCGTCAACCCGAATGAATGGAAAGTCGTCAGCAGCAGTTTCGGCGATGCGGTCGACTACCACCGCTACAACCCGACCCTGGCCGAGTTTCTGCTCGGTGTCGGGGGCATCGCCATGGCGCTGCTGATCGTCGTATTCGGCTGCAAGGTCTTGCGTTTCCTGCCTGTCAGCCTGGCTGACAAGGTCGTCGATCCGCACGCCGCCTCCAAATAGACTATACTCGAAGGCACGATGAACCAGGAACACCCGTTTGCACAATATGTCCGTATTCTCGGTAAAGGGAAAAACGGCTCGCGCTCGCTGACCCGCGAAGAAGCACGTGAGGCGATGCAGATGATCCTCGACGACGAGGTCACACCGGAGCAGCTTGGCGCGCTGCTGATGCTGTTGCGCGTCAAGGAGGAATCGCCCGAGGAAATCGCCGGCTTCGTCGACGCCTGCCGCGCCGCGCTGTCTATCCCCGACGACATGCCGAAAATCGACCTGGACTGGTCCTCGTATGCCGGCAAACGCCGCCAACTGCCGTGGTTCCTGTTGTCGACCCTGCTGTTGGCTGAAAACGGTATTCGTCTGTTTATGCATGGCGCCAGCGGCCACACTGCCGGACGGATCTATACCAAGGACGTCTTGCCGGTATTAGGGCTTTCCGCCTGTACCACGATGGAACAGGTTCGGCAGAGCCTGGAACAATGGAACATCGCCTACATGGACCTGGAACACCTGTATCCGAAACTGCACCATATCATCGAGCTCAGGCCGCTGTTGGGACTGCGCTCACCGGTCCATACCCTGGCACGCATGCTGAATCCGTTCGCAGCACCCTATGTCATGCAGGGTATCTTCCATCCGGGCTATCGCCCGATTCACCAGGAAGCCGCCCTGCTGCTGCAGGAAAAACACCTGACCGTCATCAAAGGTGAAGGGGGTGAGATCGAACGTAACCCTGACATGCCGTGCCTGACCCAGAACCTGGACACAGGCCGGCTGTTCGACGAAGAATGGCCGGCGATGTTCAAACGCCGGCATATGCGCGACGACGAGCTCCGCATTCAGCGCCTGGCCGATGTATGGCATGGCGCCGACCAGGACGAGTACGGCATCGGGGCGGTGATCGGCACCACCGCGATCGCTCTGAAACTGATGAAACGGGCCTCGAGCATGGACGAGGCCGAAGCGCTGGCCAAGACCATGTGGGAATCACGTCCTAAAGACAAGTTCGGCGTTGCCGCCTGAACAGGCACCGATGCCTGCTGTCTTTATCTCCGCGGCACACAAGTCTTCCGGCAAGACGACACTGTCGATCGGCCTGTGCGCCGCGCTGCGCAAGGCCGGCACCGAGGTCCAGCCTTTCAAAAAAGGACCGGACTACATCGATCCGATGTGGCTGTCCGCCGCCAGTGGCCGGCCCTGCTACAACCTGGACTTCTACACGATGGAGCACACCGAGATCCGTACGCTTTACGCTCGTCACGGTGCCGCTGCCGAACTCTCGCTGATCGAGGGCAACAAGGGACTGTATGACGGACTGGACCTGCAAGGTGCCAACAGCAATGCCGCACTGGCCGGTTTTCTCGGTGTCCCGGTCATACTGGTACTCGACGCGCGTGGCATGACACGCGGCATCGCCCCGCTGGTCCTCGGCTACCAGGCCTTCGACCCCTCACTGAAACTCAGTGCGGTCATTCTGAACCAGGTCGGTGGCAGCCGTCATGAGTCCAAGCTGCGTGCGATTCTCGAACACTATACCGATGTCGCGGTCATCGGCGCAGTGCATCGCAACCCGGCGCTCACGATCGACGAACGCCATCTCGGCCTGGTCCCGAGCAACGAGTCCGGCCGTATCATCCAAAAAATAGACACCATCGCCAACCTGGTCGCCGCGCAGGTCGACCTGGAACGGCTGCACGGTATTGCGCAGACAGCGGCAGCCGTTGCTGCCGAAAACACCATGCCCTGCTCTGATGCCGGAGCGCCGGTCAGGATCGGTGTCATCCGCGACTCGGCGTTCGGTTTCTACTACCCGGACGACCTCGCCGCATTCGAGCAGGCCGGAGCCAGGCTGGTGTTTATCGATGCCTTGCACGACCACAGGCTGCCCGCGATCGACGGCCTGTTCATCGGTGGCGGATTTCCGGAAACGCATCTTGATACACTGGCAGCCAATACCGCATTGCGCGCGCTACTGAAAACCCGTATCGAACAAGGGCTGCCGACCTATGCCGAATGCGGCGGCTTGATGTACCTTGCACGCAGTATCCAGTGGCACGGTAACAGAACCGACATGGTCGGGGTGATTCCCGGCGATATCGTGATGCATGACAGGCCCCAGGGGCGCGGCTATGTCACACTGCAACCGACCACGGATCATCCCTGGCCGGGCGCTGGTGACAACCCTGCGATTCATGCGCATGAATTCCACTATTCCAGCCTGGAAAATCTGCCCGGCCACAGCAGATTCGCCTACCGGGTCACACGCGGTACGGGAATAAGCCAACACCGTGACGGCCTGATATTGTATAATCTGCTTGCAAACTACTCCCATTTTCGCAATCTGAACAACAACCGCTGGGTCGGGCAATTCCTGCGTTTCGTAAGGCAACACAGGTCCGTGGCCGACGGCACCGCCTCCCGGCACTGAAGCAGTACAGGTTCCAGGGATTTTACTTCGAGGCATGATATGTTTAAAGTGACTGAAAACGCAGTACAGCAGATCCGCAAGGCCCTGCAACAGAGCGGGGAACAGAATCTCGCGCTCCGGATTGCAGCACGTTTTGCTGCAGACAAAAGTATCGAGTATGTGATGGGGTTCGACGAGATAGGCCAGCACGACGAACCGATCCGCTACGACGATGTCACCATCGTGATCAATGCCGACAGCCAGGAGCTGTTGGAAGATGCCACGCTGGATTTCGTTGAGCTCGAGCCGGGCAGCCAGCAGTTTATTTTTATGAACCCGCTCGATCCGACTTATGTACCACCACAGACCGACCATGACACCACCGGCTGATCCAGGCAACCTGAGCATCGGTCTCGGCAGCCGGCAGCAGGCCGGCCAGTCTCGGCAGGGCCAGCAGAACTGTGCAGGCTGTTACCGGCTGATCGTCACGCTGATTGCCGTGCTGCTGCTGGCCTTGTTCACCGTTCTTGCGGCGCTCACTCAGCCTGCCTACATTTCCTACTCCCTGGCCGCCACCGCAGTCCTGCTCGGCACCGCCATTTACCTGCTGTACCGGCTGAAAAAAGAAATACAATTACGGCTCGCGCGCCCGCTGGCGCTGATCTCCGAGTGGTCGGACAAGATGAACCAGGGCAAACTGAATTTCCGTATCAGTGCCAGCGACGATACCGGCTATCCCAACCTGATCGGCAACATCAACAACCTGAGCGCAAAGATGCTGACGCTGTCGACCGAGATGCAGTCAGAAGTAAAACGACAGACCGAGCGCAGCGCACGCAAGACCCATACGCTCGAAGTGCTGTATGACGTGGCTGCCAGCATCAATATATCCACCAGCCTGGAAGACCTGCTGCTGCGCTTCCTGCCGACGCTGAAAGAAGTCATGCAGGCCGAAGCTGTCACCGTGCGCCTGGCCAGCTATGACGGCCAGATGCGGCTGATCGGCAGCCTGGGGCTGGAAGACCATGCTGACGAGGTCGAAACCCTGGTGCCGGTATTGCATTGCATGTACAGCAGCGCCCTGCAGGAGGGGGAACTGCTGTCACAGGACAAGATCCTGCGTTGCGAGATCTATCCCGGGCAGCCGTTCTATGGGGTCGAGGGCATTGAAATGATCGCCGTGCCTTTGCAATACCGCAACAAGAATCTAGGAGTCTACAACCTGTTCGTCAAGACTCCAAGCCTGCTCGAACGTGAAGACGTCGAGGAACTGCTGATCAGCATCGGCCGGCACCTTGGGATCGCCGTGGAAAAAACCTACACCGAAGACGAGTCCAAGCGCCTGTCACTGTACCGTGAACGTAACCTGCTGTCGCACGAACTGCATGACTCGCTGGCGCAGACACTGGCAGCCTTGAAATTCCAGATCCGTGGACTGGTCGACTCGCTGAAGGAGAAAAACTACACCGCGGCAGAAGACGAAACCGAACAGATACGCAACGGCCTGGACGAGGCCTATGCCGAACTGCGCGAACTGATCGCGCACTTCCGTGCACCCTTCGATGAACGCGGCCTGATCGCCGCGATCGAAAGCGTGATCCAGGGGTTCCGCAACAGCTGCGACATCTCGATCTACTTCCACAATCAATGGAAAGAAACGAATTTCTCGTCACTGCGTGAAATGCAGGTGCTGCGGATCATCCAGGAATCACTGAACAACATCAAGAAACACAGCCAGGCGCACTCGGTCAGAATCCTGTTGACTTACGATTCGAATGAAAACTTCGTGGTACTGATCGAGGACGATGGCATCGGCATCCGCCAGCCACTGCTTGGCGGCAACCCCGGCGAGCAGGTCGGCCTGTCGATCATGAAAGAACGCGCCCACCGGCTGGGAGGCGATCTCACGATCGAGAGCGAGCCGGGTGAAGGCACCCGGATCGTGTTGACGATTTCACTCGACAGCCAAAAAGACACACAACCAGAGCTACCCTAAGAATATGGCCACTATCAGTGTATTGATGATCGATGACCACGCCCTGTTTCGTATCGGGCTGAAAGGTCTACTGGAAAAAAGAGGAATCGAGGTGATCGCCGCGGTCGGCTCCGGCGAGGAAGGAATCCAGCTGGCACAAAGTGAACACCCCGATATCATCCTGCTCGACATGCGCATGCCCGGTATGTCCGGCACCCAGGCTCTGCGCCGCATTCGCGAGGCCGGCGTCGAAACACCGGTGCTGATGCTGACCACGAGTAACGAGGAACGCGACCTGATCGAGTCACTGCGCAACGGTGCCCAGGGCTATCTGCTCAAGGACATCGATCCCGATGAACTCGTCAAGTCGATCCATGAAGTGCTGGCCGGAAAAACGGTGGTCGCTCCCGAACTGACACCGGTACTGGCCAAGGTCGTACAACACGGCAACAATCCGACGCTCAACAAGCCGACACCGTTTTCAGAGCTGACCCCGAGAGAGTTCGAAATCCTCTGCCACCTTGCCGAAGGACAGAGCAACAAGGTCATCGCCCGTAACCTCGGCATCTCCGATGGAACGGTCAAGCTGCATGTCAAGTCCATTCTGCGCAAGCTCGGAGTGCATTCCCGTGTCGAGGCCGCGGTGATCGCCGTCGAACAGGAACTATGCAACAAGACCTGAGATAGTGCATAATAGCGGCCGGGTCAGAGTACGAACGCAACAAGGTTGGCAAAGTGAAAAAATACACCGAACTGGTGGAAGCCATACTTCCGCAAATCGACGAACTGTTTCCATGGGATCTGGACGAACGGCTGCAGCAGGACGATGCCCCGCCGCCGCTGCTGCTGGACATACGTGAG
>JALUUZ010000135.1 GCA_027021095.1 Gammaproteobacteria bacterium | reverse complement strand
GATCCGTATCGCCGATCCCCTTGCGCAACAGCTTGAGCCGGACTGCGTGCGGGATGAGTCGTCGCAGCCGGTTTTCCTTGGCCGCCAGCTTGGCCTTATCAGGATCGGCAAACAGGCCGGGCAGTTCCTTGTCCAGTACCAGCCTGTCCAGCAGAGCCGTATAATGACGCAGCAGGTTACTGACAGTCCCGGCATAGGCCCTGGCCACTGCCTGGTTGCGTTTGTCAGCGGCAAGCTGCTGCGTACGTTCGAATTCCGCCAACAGGTAGTAACCCAGCCCGGACAGGCCGGTCACGATCATGATGGCGACGAGAATAAAGGCTGCACCCAGGCTTGCGCTCCCCACGAATTGCCGGCTGGAGTCCTGCTTTCCGTTATGCGCCATTCGATCCTACCAAAGCTGACAACCCAAAAGTCTCATTGCGAAGCCTTGGAGGCTCCATCACTGATAGCCCACACCCTTGCTCCGTCTCGCGACGAACGGTGGTAAGAAATCCGGGCCAGGCAAACACCTGGCTTCAAGTGCGTCCCGTGTGACCAAAGCCTCCGCTGCCGCGCGCACTGGCATCGAACGCCTGCACCAGCTCAAACTCCGCCCTGACGACCGGCACTATGACCAGTTGCGCAATTCGATCACCCACCTCGATAGTATATGCCGTTTTGCCACGATTCCAACACGAGATAAAAAGCTCACCTTGATAGTCGGAATCGATCAGGCCGACCAGGTTACCCAGCACGATCCCATGCTTGTGCCCCAGGCCGGACCTCGGCAGGATCGTCGCCGCCATACCCGGGTCATCCAGGTGGATTGCGATGCCGGTGGGAATGAGCCGGGTCTCGCCTGGCGCAATCGTCACCGGACCGTCCAGGCAGGCACGCAGATCCATTCCAGCTGAACCATCGGTAGCATAGTCCGGCAAGGGTATTTCATTGCCGATTTTGTCATTCAGCAGCTTAAGTTGTATTTTTTTCATAGTGCTCCCGGTACCTGTCAGCGATCAACCCCATCAGCTCACGTGCCAGCCTGCCCTTGCCGGCCAGTTCCAGCCGCGCTCGCCCACCTGGCCACAAGACCAATAATTCATTTTCATCCCGGTCGAAACCGCGGCCTTCGCTGACATCGTTGATCGCAATCATATCCAGCTTTTTGCGCTGCAGCTTGGCACACCCGTTTTGCTCCACCGACTCCGTCTCTGCTGCAAAACCAACCAGAAAAGGCCGTTGCTCGCGTCCGGCCAGTTCGGCAAGGATATCCGGACTCTGTTTCAGCCTGAGTACAAATCCGTCCTCTGCCGAAAATTTTTCTTTTTTCAGTTTCTGTTGTGCAAACGCCTGCGGGACGAAATCAGCCACTGCCGCCGCCGCAACAAATATCTGGTGAGCCGGCGCATGCTCCATGACCGCTCGATACATCTGCGCAGCACTGATGACATCCACTCTCTTTACCCGTTCCGGGGTCGGCAACGCAACCGGGCCGCTGATCAGTGTCACCTGCGCACCGGCCTCGACCGCGGCGGCGGCAACCGCGAAACCCATCTTACCCGAACTGCGGTTACTCAGATACCTGACCGGATCGATCGCCTCGCGTGTCGGCCCGGCGGAAACCAGCACTGCAACCCCCTGTAACGCAGCGGAAGGAAACAGCGCTGCCAGCTTGTCGATAATCGTTCGATTATCGATCATTCTTCCCGGCCCCTGCTCACCACAAGCGAGTGCACCGGAAACCGGGCCAAAAAAGGCCACACCCTGGCGGGTCAGCTTATCGATGTTTGCACGGGTTGCTGCATTCTCCCACATCCCCGCATTCATCGCCGGGGCCAAAGCGACCGGTGCCCGTGTCGCCAGGCACAACGCGGCCAGCAGATCATCCGCCCTGCCCTGTGCCAGCCGGGCAATGAAATCCGCACTGGCGGGCGCCACCAACACGGCATCAGGCCAGCGCGCAAGTTCGATGTGTCCCATCGCCGCCTCTGCGGCGGTATCGACCAAGCCGGTACGTACAGGGTGACCGGACAATGCCTGCAGTGTCAATGGCGTAATGAACTCTGTCGCGGCCTCGGTCATCACTACCCGGACTTCGGCACCGGCATCACGCAGGTCTCTGACAAGCTCTGCACTTTTATAGGCTGCAATGCTGCCACAGACTCCCAACAACACTCTTTTGCCAGACAGCTGTTTCATACGCCGATTGTAACAGATATTATGCCGACGCCAGCCCGCATTTCTCACCACCGTTCGTCGCGAGACGGCGGGGACGGGGCCGGCACCGTAAACCGGACACAGCAGGCAACTCGTAGAATCAACAAGCTGCAAGGCTTGCCGCACCACGCCGACTCAGGTTAGCTTTGCTGCATGAGCATCAAAGACTGGCCGGAACAGGAGCGGCCACGGGAAAAACTCCTGGCACTGGGTGCCAGCGCATTGAGTGATTCGGAACTGCTGGCGATTCTTCTTGGCACCGGCAGCAAGGGCAAATCGGCGCTGGACCTGGCACGTGAACTGCTCTCCCGCTATGGCGGGCTGCGTAATATCCTGACGGCCAAATACAATGACTTCAGGCGGATTCCCGGACTCGGCAGCGCCAAGTATGCGCTGTTGCAGGCGGTGATGGAGATGAATCTGCGCCAGCAACGCGAGAAGCTGCAGCGTGGGCGCACACTGAACAATCCGCGCTATTGCAAAGACTACCTGCTGGCGGAGCTTAGAGACTGCGAACAGGAAATCTTTGCCTGTCTCTTTCTCGACAACCGCTATCGACTCATTACCTTCGAGAAAATGTTTTTCGGCACGATCAACGGCGCCAGCGTCCACCCGCGGGAACTGGTCAAACGCTGTCTGCACCACAATGCGGCGGCCGTTATCCTGGCACACAACCACCCTTCGGGCATTCCCGAACCCAGCCAGGCCGACCGGACTTTGACGGTTACGCTCAAGTCCACCCTGGAAGTCGTGGATGTCTCGGTGCTCGACCATTTTGTGATTGGCGATGGTGAGTTGGTGTCGTTCGCCGAGCGTGGACTGCTTTGATTAATTTTTATACAAGACCAAAAATGCAAAGAGTACGTTAAGATTCACAGTCATTTGGTGATTTTCTATGGACATCACCCCTGAAATTCGCCATCCTATATCATCAGGATGAGTCAGGTATTGACTTTTTACAACAGCCAACCAAAAAAGGGAGAACCAATGAAAAAGATTCTGATGATTTCACTGATTGCCGCTGCCAGCGTCGGCCTGGCCGGATGTGAAGGCCATTCGCAAACCCGGAGCAGCCACGGTCACAACAATTCCTCGGGCCATAACAGCCACAACACCGGCCATCATTCCGGATACGACCACTATGGCCATGTCGACGGCCCGGTGGAGTACGTCGAGGACGACGTCCACTCCGACGTCCACTAGCCCGCACTGCTCGCTACTGTTCGCAGCGAGACCGCGTGAAGGCATGCCTTTGCGCGGCCTCGTTATGAATGGAGTAAAAAGGTATGAGATCAGGTGCTATCTACCAAGAAACAATGAGTTACATGGTGCTGCTTGCATCTCGGACAATGGGCAGGTAAAATCACCCGCTTTGTTTTATAATGTATCAGGATTCAAATACTAGAAGGCGAGTACAATGTCCAGAGTATGTCAGGTAACAGGCAAACGTCCGATGTCAGGCAACAATGTCTCACATGCCAACAATAAAACCAAGCGACGCTTCCTGCCGAATCTGCAGACCCATCGAATCTGGGTCGAAAGCGAAAAGCGATGGGTCAAACTGCGCCTGTCGTCAAAAGGCTTACGGATTATCGACAAAAAAGGCATCGACCAGGTACTGAGCGAGATACGCAAACGCGGCGTCCGGGTCTGAACTTTTTGAGCACACAGGTTTACAACGAACTACAGGAACAGAGCAATGGCTGGTAAAAGCAAGCGCGACAAGATCAGGCTGGTTTCTTCTGCCGGAACCGGGCACTTCTATACCACTAGTAAAAACAAGCGTACCCACCCGGAAAAGATGGAAGTCAGGAAATACGACCCGGTGGTCCGTAAGCACGTGGCTTACAAAGAAGCCAAGATCAAGTAACGAACACGCAAGGCAGCCCAAACAAAAAAACCCGGCATCATGACGATGCCGGGTTTTTTATTGGTGATAGCAAACGGTTCCTCCGTGAACCGCCAGCATGCGATCAAACGCTTGTCGGTACAGCGCGTGTATAACCATGCAGGCTGCGTGCAAAGTCCTGCAACGCTTTGATCCCGGTTGCCTCGGCCTGTACACACCAGTCTTTCAATGCCTGGACCAGTGTTTCGTGACTGGCCGCCGCCCGGTCCCAGATCTGTTGCAGCTGGATGCGGAAATTGTAGATGGTTTTCAGGCTCTGGTTGTCGCTCAGCACTACGTTCAATGCCTTTTCAGAGCTTGGGTCCATCATGCTGTGCTCGCGTACCAGCAATGACTTGACCTTGCGTACACTGAAATTGGCCGCTGAAGGCATTTCGCGCCATGATTTCTTGACCATCGGCGTAATCACCTGCCGCGCATAGTCGGCCATCACATTGACCCGGTTGACGACGATCGCCTTGATCGTCTCCATATCGATCGAATCCTTGCCGGAATCGATATAGACCTTGGGCGCGACCTTCTTGACCTTGATCAGGCCGAAAAAACCAAGCACACGGATGTACAACCAGCCGATATCGAACTCCCACCATTTGATCGAAAACTTCGCCGAACTCGGAAAGGAATGGTGATTGTTATGCAGCTCCTCCCCACCGATCCAGATCGCCAGCGGATACAGATTGGTCGAGGTGTCCGGCGTCTCGAAATTACGGTAACCGACATAGTGCGCGGTGCCGTTGATCATACCGGCCGCCCAGAACGGAATCCAGATCATCATAAAGGCCCAGAAAGTCAGACCGAGGACACCGAATGCAGCAATACTGGCAAACATCATCAGGATCACGCCGAGAATACGATGCCTGGTATACACATGGCGTTCGATCCAGTCGTCCGGCGTGCCGTGGCCGTACCGCTCGAGCAGTTCCTGGTCTTTGGCGGCCTTGCGATAGAGCTCGGAGCCTTCGAGCAGAATCTTGCGGATGCCATAGATCTTCGGGCTGTGCGGGTCCTCCTTGGTCTCGCAGGTCGCATGGTGTTTACGGTGAATCGCCACCCACTCTTTGGTGATCATCCCGGTTGCAATCCATAACCAGAATCGCACGATATGGGCCAACACAGGATGAAATTCTATGCCTCTGTGCGCCTGACACCTGTGCAGGAACAGCGTCACACAGAAAATCGTAAACTGCACCGCGATCAAAGCGGTAATAAACATTGCGCCAATACTGAAACCAGTAAGGCCGTTATGCAAAAAGTCCAATATTGAATCTATCATACGGAGGGCCTATATCTTCTTTATCTTTCAAGGGGTTATAAAAACCATCATATTGCTGGCAATACTATAGTATTCACTGCCAAGGGTCCAGAGAAAAATCTCCCACTAAAACTGTAGGGAAAATACTCCTATTTTGGTCCGCAAAGTATAGCGGATCGGGGCTGACTTGGTTAGCGATATCTTAACAGATACACTCACCCGGCACACCGGCCCAGCCTGGCTTTTCCGCTTGTACTCAATCGGCGCATCCCGCGGTACTTTTCCTGTGCAGCAACAGGTTGCCATCCGCATCGCAAAAGCCCTCCCAGCCCTCGGCCAGATAGGTGGTCGCCACCGATTCGATCACCAGCGCCGGTGCTGTCAGTCTTTCACCCGGTTTAAGCCGATCCCGCAGGTAGTGTACAAGGCCTCCGCTTGCCGATGGAGGTAACGAAGACGGTGGCTGTATACCGTGCCCGCCAGGTTCGTCCAGCACCAAGGGGCGCGGCCTGGCAAACAGGCTGACGCGCAGTGTCGCCAACTCGACCGGCTCATCCAGATCATGCCCATAACGCTGCTGATGCGCCTGGTGAAAACTGTCCGCCAGCGCCGCCGGTTGCTGCCACGGCAGGGTCAGGCAATAAGATTGCCCGAGATAGCGCAGGTCCGCGAGCCGCTGTATCTGCAGCTCCTCACGCGCGATGCCCTCTGCCAGGAGTTCTGCTGTGCCGGAACGGATCAGCGCCGCGTACACCGCCTCGATCGTATCGGTGTCAGCGGTTTCAAGTCTTGTGTTGAGCGTACGTGACAGCTGCCTCGAACGTGGCGCCACCAGCATCCCCAGCGCTGACAACACCCCGGCATAGCGGGGTATCAGTATCTTTCCTATCTCGAGCGATTGCGCCAGTGCACACACATGCAGACCACCGGCGCCGCCAAATGAGACCAGTGTAAACCCCCGCGGATCGATGCCGCGTTCGACACTGATCTTGCGCAATGCACCACTCATGTGCTCATTGGCGACACGCACGATACCCTCGGCACACTCCAGGCGGCTGACACCAAGCTGTGCGGCCAGGCGGCCGACGGCGGCCTCCGCTGCGGCCGGGTCCAGGCTCATCCGTCCACCAAGAAACCGGTCTGCCGGAATACGGCCGAGCACCAGGTTGGCATCGGTCACCGTCGGCTGTTCACCTCCCCTGCCATAGCAGGCAGGTCCCGGGGCGGCGCCTGCAGATTCCGGACCCACCTGCAGCAGCCCCCCGGCATCGACCCGTGCGATCGAGCCCCCTCCGGCGCCGATGGTATGCATGTCGACCATCGGCACCGCGACCGGGTAACGGTCGATACCACCCTCGGTGGTCAGGCTGATGTCGCCATCGATCAGCGCGACATCCGTCGAGGTTCCGCCCATGTCCAGTGTCAGCAGTCTCGTCCTGCCGCTCAGGCCGGCGATATACTGGGCGCCTTTCAAGCCGCCGGCCGGGCCGGACAACAACATACCGACCGCATGCCGACCGGCCTGGCTGGCGGCCATGGTGCCGCCATGGCTTTGCATCACGGTCAGGCGTGCCGGTGCAACCTGCTGCTCCAGGCGCTGCAGGTACTGCTGTGCCAACGGCCCTATCCAGGCATTGAGCCAGGTCACGATGCCACGCTCATACTCACCCATTTCAGCCAGTACCTGTGAAGAACGTGAAACAAACACAGAGTCCGGCATCACTTCTTCGATCTGCCTTTCGAAACGATCGTCGAGATAGGAAAACAGCAGGTTGATCGCCACGGCAGCCGGCGCCAGCTGCTCGACCTGCCGGCGCAGGGTATCGAGCTGGTGTGGCTCGAGCGGTTGCAGTACGCTGCCGTCTGCGCCCAGCCTGCCCCCGGTCTCGAGACAAAGCTCCGCCGCGACCGGCGGCTCGTCAGCCTGCGGCTGCAGCGCATACAACCGGCGCCGGGCCTGGCGGCCGATGGTCAGCAGGTCAGCAAACCCCTGGTTGGTAATATAGACGGTCCTGACTCCCTTCCTTTCCAGCACTGCATTGGTCACTACTGTCGAACCGTGCACGATATCCAGGTCTTCGAGGTTCAACTGCAGGTCGGTCAACCCCTGTAAGATGGCCTGTTCCGGCGCATGCGGCGTCGACAGGGTCTTGTGCAGGCGCAGCCGCCGGCCATCGTAGTACACAAAGTCCGTAAAGGTTCCACCGGTATCGACACCAAGCAACTTCATTACACAATCTTACCAAATTGCGGGTTTTTATTCCGCCAAACCCTGGCGCCGTCCAATCTGGCCCGAATCATGCTGCAAAAAAAAAGAACAAACTGATTGATACCTGGTCCATGACCGAAGAAATCCTGATCAAAACCACCAACCTGAGTTATCACTATACCAACAGGCTGGGCGTGGAAAACATCAACCTGCAGTTGCAGCGTGGCGAAATACTGGGCTTGCTCGGTCCCAACGGTGCCGGCAAAAGCAGCCTGCTCAAACTGCTCAGTGGCCTGCTGAGGCCGACTGCCGGCGGCATCGAAATCCTGGGCCAGCCGCTGCACCACGACACGCACAGGCTGCGCGCGCACATTGGCTACCAGCCAGACCGCAACGTCTTATATCCCTCTTTGACCATCGACGAAAACCTGCGTTACGCGCTTGGATTCAGCCGCCGCGGAAGGACGGCAGACTGGCGTGAACGTCTCGAGCAGACCAGGCAGCTGTGCGGCCTGGAAAAACTCGGAAACCGGCTGGTCAGTTCATTGTCCAAGGGGATGCTGCAGCGCGCCAATCTCGCACAGGCGATCATACACCAGCCTGACATCATTCTGCTCGACGAGCCCACCGACGGCCTGGACCCTCTACAGGTCAAAGTCATCAGGCAGCTGCTGCAGACTCTAGGGAAAACCAGCGGCATCATCCTGTCCAGCCATCTGCTGGCCGAAGTCGGGCAGACCTGCACCAGCCTGGCAGTCCTCAAACAGGGCAGGCTCGTCTACAACGGCCCGGCGGCGGCACTGCAAAATCACGCCCGCACTGAGCTGCTCAAGGTCCGGTTCGAGACACCGCCTGATATCGGGCAGCTGCGCAGACTCGACGGCGTCAGCGAGGTGGATGCCCGACCCGACCAGAGTTACCTGGTCCATTGCCGACAGCGCAACAGCACGACCCAGGCCATCATCAAGCTGGCCAACCAGCACAACTGGCACATCGCCGAAATCACTCCACAGCAGCAGTCGCTGGAAGAGCTGTTCACACAGGCGCTTGACGCTGAAAACCAGGCACTGCAGGCCACAGACGACAGCGGCAACAGCACCGCTGCCCGCACCCCGGCGGCACAAAGGCGGCAGTCGCGGTGACGCTGTGGATCGCCAGGCATGAATTCAGCGCCCTGTTCAAAACCAGGCTGGGCTGGTTTATGCTCGCGGCTGTGCAGCTGGCGATGGGCATAGGGCTGTTTTTCCTGATGCGTGTCTACAAAATCAAACTGCACTACGCCGCGACGCTCGCCAAGGGGCCGACCTATGAAATCATCGTACTCTTTTTCGCGCTGACGCTCTATTTTGTCCTGCTGCTGGTACCGGCGCTGACCACCTGGTCGGTCACACTGCAACGGCGCAATGGCAGCCTGCTTTTTCTGCTGACCAAGCCTGTCAGCATGACACAGCTCGTGCTCGGCAAATTCCTCGGCCTGCTGATGTTCCTGCTGTGTATGCTGGCACTGATGCTGCTGACAGCGGCCGGGGTGATGCCCGGCGGCAATATCGACCTCGGGACCGTGTTCAGTGCCTGGTCCGGCACGGTATTGGCCGTACTGGCCTATTGCGCGATAGCATTGTTTCTGTCGAGCCTGACCACACAACCGGTCATCGCGCTGCTGAGTGCGACATTTGTCCTGCTTTTCTTTGTGTTTATCGAGATCTTTGCCAGCCTGAAAGTCGGTTGGATCGAGCAGCTGATCCAGTTCGTGTCGCTGCTCGGACATCTCGATCTGCCGACCGCCGGCCTGTGGAGCTCGGTAGACCTGCTGTATTTCGTGCTGGTCACGGTATTCTTTCTCTACCTGACCGTGCTGCGTTTCCAGCGTTTCAGCCGCAGCAGCGTGGTGAGCAATGCGGGCTAGCCTGCATTGCTCACCACCGTTCGTCGCGAGACGGTGCAAGGGTGCGGCCTGGGTGGCTTTCGCGACCGAGGAGCGCGCAGGCATAGCCGGCACTATGTCGAGCACGCCGACCGAGCGAAAGCCAGCCAGGGCGTGCCATGGCGCCGTCGCAGTAGAAAGGGGGTGAGCAATGCAGGCTAGACTCATCACCCTGTTACTGCTGGCGGCCGCCGCCTGGTTCAGCCGCTACGAATTCTTCGCCTTTGACCTGAGCGCCGGCAACAAGAATTCGCTGTCACGCGCCAGCGTCGACCTGCTGTCGACGCTCAACTCGCCTGTCACGGTCTACGGTTTTATCACCCGTTCCAACGCCCAGGGCGCACCCAAAGCCGCCGACGTCCGCAAACAGATCAGCCGTTTCATCGCCCGTTTCCAACGTATCAAACCGGATATCAAGCTGAAATTCGTCGACCAGATGCAGGATACCAAGTTCGCGTTACGCTACGGTGTGGTCGCAACCAGGGAACTGATCATCGAATACCAGGGACGGCATAAAAAACTGCGCGTGCTGGACGAGGAATCGTTCGGCAGCACGCTGCTGCAACTCGCCTACGGCAAAGACAACTGGATCGTCTTTACCACCGGCCACCAGGAACGCTCACCGTTCGATACGAGTAAAAGCGGCTACTCTGCCTTTGCGGCGTTACTGAAAAAACGCAATGCGCGGATACAGACCCTGGACCTGCGCCGTGTGCCGGCCATCCCGGCCAACACTAGTGTCCTGGTGCTGGCCGCCCCCAAGACCGCGTTCAGCGCACAGGAAATCTCGCTGCTGCTGAGGTACCTGCGGGCCGGCGGCAACCTGCTCTGGCTGCAGGACCCGGAAGCACGGCCCGGGCTGGAGACACTGGCCAGTAAACTCGGCATCCAGCGCCTGCCGGGGATACTGATGGCAAAAACCCGCCACGGCAAACCGACATGGCTGATCAAGACACGCCGCTTCGGCCCCAGGATCTTTGCGCGCAAGGACCTGCAGTCCTATGACGCGCTGTTCATTCTCGCCAGTGCCCTGACGCTCGAACGCAAAAAAAACTACCGCAGCTTCACCATCGTCTCCACACAGGCGTCGCACTGGCTGAAGCAGCACGACAGCACCCGGGCCGGGCCCTTTGCCATCGGTCTCGCGCTGCAACGAAACCGCGCGCCGGGGCCAGGCGCTGCACAGCGCATCATCGTGTTCGGTGACAGCGATTTTCTCAGCAACAACTACCTGCGACTCGGGATCAACCGCTTCCTTGGCCTGCAGGCCTTCAACTGGCTCAGCCACCATGAAGCGCTGAACGGTATCTCCCGCCCGGTACGCCTGAGCCAGCACGGCTTCCACTACAGCGACAGCACGATCACACTCCTTACCCTGGCCTATGCGCTGCTGCTGCCATGCCTGCTCGTGCTCGCTGGCATACTGATTCAACGGCACCGGGCCGGCCTGGGCGCGTAAACAAGCTATCCATTTAATATCAACAAGTTATATGCCACCCATGCAAGAGCACCGGGCAGCCTTGACTTTGCGTAAATAATACATTATCATGTTAGTGTATCAAGTACGCAAAGGTAGCGCGATGTATCAATACGAGTTTCCACACCCTGCCATCACCACCGATATCGTGCTGTTTACGATCCGTGACAAGCAATTGAAATTATTGCTGGTCAGGCGGGGCAGTGAACCTTTCAAGGGGACATGGGCCTTGCCCGGCGGATTTATGCAGATAGACGAGGACCTGGAATCCTCTGCGCGGCGTGAACTGGCCGAGGAAACAGGAATCGAGGGCGTTTACCTCGAACAGCTCTACACATTCGGTGCGGTCGACCGCGACCCGCGCGAGCGTGTAGTAACAGTGGCCTACTATGCCTTGGCGGCTTCAGACCAGATGGTGCTGCGGGCCGCAACGGATGCCGAGGCGGTGGACTGGTTTGACATGGACACATTGCCGGAACTGGCTTTCGATCATCGGCAGATCGTTGCCATGGCCCATAAACGGCTCGTGGCCAAGCTCGACTACTCGACGATTGCGTTTCAGTTCATGCCGCAGGAATTCACCTTGAGTGAGCTGCAGGATGTCTATGAAATCATTCTTCGCGAAGAACTCGACCGCCGGAACTTTCGTAAATGGATACTGGCGCTGGAACAGATCGAAGAAACCGGCAGAGAAAAAAGGCAGGGTGCACACCGCCCGGCCAAACTCTATCGCGTCATCGACCCTGGCAGGGTTGAAATAATCAAGTAAGCAGGAGGTGTCTCATGAACACACTGACATTGGCACACTACTACACTGTCCCTGAAGTGCAGGCGATGGCGGACTATGTCGGTGACAGCCTGGAGCTGTCGCTGATCGCACAACGTGAACGCGCAGACCGTATCGTTTTTGCCGGGGTTCAGTTCATGGCAGAAACCGCCAAAATGCTGAACCCGCACGCACAGGTGATCCTGCCAGACCAGGGCGCCACCTGTTCGCTGGTCACGCAGACCGATATCGACGCACTGAAACAGTGGCGTGAACGACATGCCGACTGCGTGCACGTGAGTTATATCAATTCGAGCGCGGAACACAAAACCGTTTCAGACTGGGTCGTCACGTCCCGCAACGTCGATGACATTATTGCCGCACTCTATGCACAAGGTAAAAAAGTCATTTTCTCGCCGGACCGCAACATGGGCGCCTATCTGAATTACCAGTATGGATACGACATGCCCGTGTGGAACGCGGTTTGCGAGGTGCACGATAAATTCAAACACGAACAAATCAACAGGATGATCGAGCAGGCCAACGCGAAGGGCACAGCATACCTGCTGGCACACCCCGAGTCGCCACTGCCGGTGCTGTTGCATGCCGACATGGTCGGTTCCACCAAGCAGATGCTGGACTGGGTGAAAAACTTCGAAGGCGACCCGGACTCGACAACCCTCTTTATCGCGACTGAAGAAGGTTTGCTGCACAACATGCGCCAACTTCGGCCTGAACTGAATCTGCGTCAGGCACCGATCTATACAGGCTGTCAGTGTAATGCCTGCCCGTACATGAAGCGCAACACGGTCGACCTGGTTGTACGCGCACAACAAGGCAAGGGCTTTGTCATCGACTATCTCGATGATGAAACGATCGAAAAAGCCCGGGCACCAATTGAACGGATGCTGAACTTCAGCAAAAAACGCTCCGCGAAAAACGCGGCCTGACAAGGGAGGGGCAAACATGACGGACATAAAAAAAACACTTTTCTTCAAACACCTGCGCAGTGAGCCGAATATGCACGTGCGGCGTTTCAGAAATGGCCGCCTGGTAAAATCCGGCAAGGGCCTTGCATTCTGGTTCGCTTCCATGGGCACCAGTATCGCAGAAGTGCCGACGGACGACCGTGAATTACAATTTATTTTTCAAGGCCGTACGAGTGACTTTCAAGAGGCGACCGTTCAGGGTGAGCTCATTTACCGTGTCACCGACCCGGACTGCCTGGCCGAACGCATCGATTTCTCGATCGACCTGGATACCGGGTTGCACCGCAAAGCACCTCTTGAACAACTGGCTGCGTTGTTCACCAATACGGTGCAAAAGCACGCAGCGCGCTATGTCGCAAGCAAAGAAGTACGGCAGCTGATTACGGACGGACCGGAAAAAATTCTCAACGCCATCGAGCAGGGCATGGAGAGTGAAACCGTCTTTACCGAAATGGGCTTGAAGCTCGTCAGCCTGGGCATCAACGAAATAAGCCCGGTCGCCGAGTTGGAAAAGGCCCTGCAGGTTCCGACTAGAGAGCGTATCCAGCAGAATGCAGATGAAGCGACTTTTCAACGCCGGGCACTCGCCGTCGAAAAAGAACGTGCCATTGCTGAAAATGAATTGCAAAGCAAAATCGAACTGGCCGCACGCGAAGAAAGCCTGATCTCACAACAAGGCAGAAATGAGCGCCGGCGTGTAGAGGAACAGTCCGCCGTTGAAGAAGCCTCGGTCAAGGCACTTATCGAACGGGAACGGATACAGTCTGAAGCTGTTTCTTCCCGTGCAAAACTGGAAGCAGAGGCTGAGCGGGAACGCAGGCAGATCATGTCACAATCCGACAGCGATGTACAAAAACTCGCTGCAGAAACCAAGGCGCAGGTACGGCGCAGCCTGGCGGCGGCAGACGCCGATGCAATCCGCCTGGAGGGTAAAGCTGAAGCGGAAAAAATACAAGCGGTCGGGCTGGCCGAAGCAGCGGGCGAAAAAGAACGCATGTCTGTCTATGAATCACTGCCAGCCAATGTGGTATTCGCCCTGGCGCTACAGGAAATCGCCGGCAAGTTGCAAAAGATCGACCACATCAACATCACCCCGGATGTGCTGTCGACCAACCTCGCGGATTTGTTTGCTGCCGGCGCGCAAAAACTGCAGAACACCGGGATTGAAGGATGAATGCCCTCGTACCACGGGTCGTGATCGTCACGCGTGAAACAGAATACGAACAACTGCTTGCGCGGCACGCCACCCGTGGCCAGGCTGAGTTTTTCCTGGCCGAGCGTGGTCAGTCCATCGACTTGATCGAAGAACGCGACAGACAGCACCGGTCCGCGTTGCATAGACTCATCTCCGCCATTCCCGGCGATTGGCGCCGCAACCTGCTAAAACGGCAGGAACTGGACCGGTTTTTGTTCGAGCCCGGGGACTTGGTCGTCGCAGTCGGGCAGGATGGCTTGGTGGCCAACACCGCCAAGTACCTCAGCGGACAGCGCGTCATCGGCGTCAACCCCGGCAAGGATCTATACGATGGCATCCTGGTGCCTTTCTCCTGTGAACAAGCCACAAAGATCCTGGTGCAGGCCATGCACAACGACGTCGACGTCCAACACCGCACCATGGCGCAGGTCGAGTTGGACGACG
>JALUUZ010000134.1 GCA_027021095.1 Gammaproteobacteria bacterium | reverse complement strand
AAGGGGCGTACTTTCAATTCTTACATAGCCAAGCTGTCAGACCGCGGAGTCAAGTTCCAGATCTGCGCGAACACGATTCGAAACAAAAAAATCCCCAAGGACAAAATCAACCTGCACGCAACGACGGTACCTTCCGGCGCAGCGCAGATTGTACACCTGCAGCAGGAAGGTTATATCTACGTCAAACCATAGGCAGGCGGCACGCTGGCTTGCAAAGGCATCGCCGACTGCTGCGCAGGCAGTTCGTGCAGCATAAGGTGTGCAGCCTATTTGCGTGACAACGCATGGGTGGCCATGCGTTTTACATCGTTGTATTCGTCACTGGCCAGTTTGTTCAGGGTGGCCTTGTCTGTATTGAGGTTGCGGGCAACCTCGAGACGTATATCCGGGTCTTTGTCCTTGGAAAGAACCGCCAGAGCACTGGCCGGTGCATATTCGAAGCGGGCGACGACCCGCCGGACTTCTTTGTTGCGGTCACGTGCCAGCAGCAGGTGGGTTTTTTCAGGCGTTGAAAGATTGGTTGCTACGGTGATGCGCACGGATACGCTGATGTCGGTTGCCAGCTGATGCAGGACATCAGGTGGTGTCTTGCGGTTGCTTGCGACGGCTTCGCGAACTTTTTTGCTGAAGTGTTTGGAAAGCCTGCGCAGTTCGGCCGGCTTGGTGTTGGCATGGATTGCCTTACGGTAATCGCTGCTTGAAATTGCCGGTGCAGTCCAGATCAGTGATCCTGCCACCAGCAGCAATACACCTGTTGCTGAAAGTACAATTCTTGAAACCACGTTGTCCCCCAATCAGATTAACCAGTCATCATCGATCATCTTTTTAGCGATAGTGTAGCGAAAACACATTTTGAAGTATAGGGATACACTGGCCCTGCAAGCCGATAAAATAATTTTATAATTTGCCGATCGCATTTTTTGTGGTTTTGTATTAAATTGCACGGGTTATTCAAGCTTTGACGGAGATCACTAAGACGGTCGCTGTAAGCGTTTGATTTTATTGTGGTCGCCCAGCTTGTGCCAGCGGGCTGTCGCGGCGGGGGCTGTGACATGCGGGCGAACATAACCATCTGCTCAGGCCAAGCGGCCGGGAGAAAACTAGAATGAAAATCCTATTGTCTATGTCCACGATCGAAAAGCATCACAACGGCAAAGGCCAGGACAGTATCGCACAGGACTGGATCGACTGGTCGGTAAAGAACGGGTTGATCCCGTATGTGATACCGAACGGCCTGCAGAATGTCGAGAGTTATATCGATTCACTGTCGCCCGACCTGGTGGCACTGATCGGTGAAGAGACCACACAAAAAGACGAACGCAGGGATTTGACCGAGCGAAAACTGATCGACTATTGCAGTCAGCGAAGAGTGCCCTTGATTGGTGTATTGCGTGGAATGCAGGAAATCAACCGTTATTATGGGGGAAGCCGTGTAAAGGTTGCCGGGCACCAGGGCACCGAGCATGAGGTGATTCTGACCACACCATGGCAGAAGATCTACGGTGACAACACCCGGGTGGTATCGGACCACCAGTACGCGATTACTGAAATCGGTATTGCCAGAAAATTCAAGGTCGCTGCAATCGATACGGACGGTAATATCGAAGCGATGGTTCACCAGGACCTTCCTTTCGTCGGTATCATGTGGCATCCGGAAACGCAGACCGGCAACCTGAAGGATGCCGCTTTGTTCAAAGCGATCGGTAAGGGGATCGTACTACGTCCGGATTCGGAACTGACGCTGGAGTCGATCCTGGCGTAGTGTCCGGCCCATGGTCATTGGCGAGAGCCGCCAGCCTGCTTTGAGTCGAGCAGTTCGATTTCGACCAGGAGTTCAGTGATGTGTTGCAGCATTTCCCGGTCGTTGACCAGCAGGCTCAACAGCGGCTTGAGCTGTTCCAGCAAAGACCTGCGGCATGCGACGATCTGTTCGGTTTTGCCTTGCTCCAGCAGTTTTAGTGCCTGGGGCAGTGAAAGCCTTGCTTGGTCCCTGGTTTTCGCTGACAGGACGTCCGCAGGAAGTGCCGAGCGCACCAGGGTGTTGCCACTGCCGGCCGCGGTCAGGCAGCGTTCTGCTTCGCGTATTATCGTCGCCAGCTTGGTGTCAGGTTCGACCAGTGGTTCGTAGATCCCGATACTGAAATTCACAGGCAGCTTTTTCGAGTTGACGGTAAAGACAAGCCTGTTGTTTGTCGTGCACAGCCTGTCGGCCATGCGCCTGGCTCCCTGTAGATTGGCTGAGACGAGGAAGATGGCAAGCGTGGTTTCGTCGTAGCGTGCTGTTTTGTCCTCGGCACGTACCAGGGTAGACAGCCTGGTGCCAACCGTGCTCAGTATTGCATTGGCAATCAGGTCGCCGTGTGTTTCCCGTATGTTTTTCAAATTGTCCAGGCAGATCAGCATCATCGCGCAGTCACCGCCGTGCCGGACAAGTTGCGACAGGCTTTCAGCGGCCGCGATTTCGAAATAGCGTCTGCTTCCAAGACCGGTGACTTCATCGAGCGCACTTTCTTCGACGAGCTTCTGTTCCGTCTGTGCCAGCTTTTCATTGGTATGCCGCCAGTTGATATAGGACGCGGCTCTTGCGCGCAGTTGTGACTTGTCGAATGGCTTGGAGATAAAGTCGTTGGCTCCGATGGATAATACTTTTTGTTTTGTCTCCTCGACGTCTTCGTGACCCGTGATGATAATGACCGGCATCTGCCTGAGTCGCTCGGCATCCGCATTGCGGATACGTTCCAGTAACTCGATGCCATCGACCACCGGCATGCTGAGATCAGTAAAAACAACCTCGATTTGTTCGCCGCTGGTGAGGAGAAGCCATGCGGCTTCGCCATTCTCAGCCATCACGACTTCATAGTCCGCTCCAAGTATTTTCTTGAACGCGAAGCGCATGACACGCGAATCGTCGACGACCAGTATTTTGGGCTTGTCCCGCAGGATTGGATCTGTTGTATTCATCATCACTGGTTATCGGCAATGAATGTAAAAAACTGCAGTCAGTTGGGAAAACCCGGATTAACCCATGCGTACACAGGGTTATGTCGCGCCATTGCGCCGTGGCAGTAGAAGGGTAGTGCATCGGATGATGCGTAAGGCGGCTCAAGGGGGTTTAAATTCAATAAAAACCGTATTTCTGTTTAATGCGCCAACAGTCAATGCTTTGCCGGCGCGCCAGATCTGTTAAAATACCTTTGTTAGGGGCTGGTTAACAATTGGTCAGGGAGACAACGGGTTTTG
>JALUUZ010000133.1 GCA_027021095.1 Gammaproteobacteria bacterium | reverse complement strand
CGCGTCAGACATGGACAGTTCCGCTCATTCATCGGTATCGGACCAGTCGAAATCCTGTCCGCACAAAGGCACGAAGCGTAACACCGTCTCGCTCAGCGTAATCTTTGTATAAGGGGCAAGCTCGGTGGCCTCGAGCACGTTCTGATTGTCGTTGATGTAGACCAGGTTGTCCCCTTCCCCCTGCTGGATCAAAAATTTCCGGCCTGCCGGATCATAGGTAATTTTACCATGCCGGCGGCGGGAGATCCCCTTGTCACCGAAATTCAACGCGATACGTTCGCTGCTGTCACGGCCAAAGAAATTCTGTCCGACACCGATAGGCAGCACCCGTCCGCGCCCGGGCCCCTTGATCACCACCAACCAGCCGACCGGTGGGTCTGTCATCGCCTCGGCGTCAGGAAAATCCGGCTTCTCGCCCGGCCGGCGGATCACCACGGTCTTGCTCTGCGGTTCATCAAGGGCCGGCACCTCGCGCCGGATCCGCAGTTCCCCGGACTTGCGTGTCGACTTGTCATAACCGGGTGGCTTGAGTCCCGGCGGCTTGGTGCCGGGTCTCGTCACGACCCGGGTCTTCTGCTCACAGGCAGGCGTCTCTTGTTTGGTCGGCTCATCGACGATTTTTCCGTCCTTATCTCGCTTGACAGGCATGGTCAGGCTCCCCGTTTCGAATAGAGTCTGTTGATCAGATTGTCCAGGCAATACTGGCCCACCGTATTCAAGGTGCGCTCCTCCCGTCCCTGCACCATGTGCAGCGAAAACACCAGCACCGCTGACTGCACCAGGGCCAGCAGCGTCGTATAGAAAGCGACACCCAGATCCTTGGTCAGCAGTTTCAGCAGCCTCGGGTCCTGAAAGTCCGGCGCGGCACCGGCATTACTGAGCGCCATCGCGATACCGATCAGGGTACCGATAAATCCCAGGGTCGGGATCAGCCACACGATATAACGCAGGCTGTTGTACCTGAGTTCGATTTCATGATGATACAACTCGAGACTCGAATTGAACAAGGTATTCACCTGGTTCACCGAGCTGCTGCTTTGAAACTGCAGAATACAACGCAACAGCAGGCGCTGCAGAAAATATTCTTTCTTTTTGTCCGACTCCCGCGTCCGGCTGTAGATCTCACCCAGGTCCTCTTTACGCAGCACGGTAGACTCGTCTTCCGGCAGCAGCGCATGCCTGATCTGTGCCCGCTCCAGGGTGCCTGCCCGGTACCGCACGGCAACCAGTCCGACCCCAAAGAAAAACACCAGCCACATCAGGTTCTGCATGGTCACCGGATAAGGGGCCAGCCGGGTATGACGGTCGAGCAGAAACTCCGCAAAAAATCCCTGTTGCAACACCAGGCTCAATACCGTAAGCCAGGCGAGTCCGCCAAGCACACTGACAATCACTATCCACGAATCAGTCTTCATGCGCCGATCAATCTTTCTCCACCAACTCACCAGTGCCGGGATCCCGTTTCAATCCCTTGGAGTCATCGAGCACCTTCTTGCCACCGGGTGCCGATGCCTGCGCCCGCACCCAGGCCAGAAAACCCATCTCCATGATATTTTTCAGCTCCCCGGCCAATACTTCAAACTCGCCAAACCGGAGCAGCTCCTGCGAACGCACAAAGTCCTGCCTGATTTCCTCCCACTCCTCGCCGCGCAATACCCGGGTACCACTGGTACTGCAGCAGTCGGTCACATAAAGGTCACCGCTGTGCATAAACACGATTTCGGCATGGTGACGTGATACCGTGTCTTCGACAAGGTGAATCGCATTGTCTGAACTGCGGCCCAAGCGGTATGACTTGATTCTCGACATCCGGGCACCCTATCGCGCGGTGATCCGCAGTTGAAATTCGGCGGCGGCACCGACCGCGCGCATTTTCTTGCGATCCAGCTTGTAGTAGGCGATGACCCGGCGCGTAGGCTTGTCGGGAGGATTGACGAACCGGCCCTGGACCAGCCAGTAGGATGTCTGCGCGCCGACCTGCATGCTGCGCTTGACCTCGAGCGCGACATCCTTGAGATCGTTGAGCAGGGCGGCGGAATAAGCCTGCGGGTCTGCCACTCGGATCGACTGCTCCACGAGCCGGGAACCGTAGTAGTCCCGGCTGACGCTGTCTCGCCCCGGACCAACGGAAAAATAAACCACAGGAATCAGTGCAAACAACACCAGCATCGCGGCGATCGCATAGGGCCTTGGCAATGAAATCTTCTGCCTGCGCTGCCGCTGCGCTGTGCCGTGCGCATCCATCAGCCCTCGCTGACGCAACATAAACAGGTAAGCCTGGGTCTTGGTATCGTCGACGACCAGTTCACTCTGCAGCACGTTCAACTGCTCTGTCAGGGCTACCCCGAGAACGCGCGCATCCTCGAGATCATCCGCGGTCAAGCCGCCGCTGGCGACAGACTTTGGATTGCTGTGATCACGCAACCGGTCGAACCAAAGCTCTTCATCGTTACTGCTCGAAGCCATACCCTGTCACCCCGTCCCCTGCAGTTGCCGGCAGGGTGCCAACAGCGGCTTGAGCTTGGCACGGCAACGGCGCAGGTATTCTCTGGTCGCCCCATGACTTTTATCGATCACGCTGGCAACCTGTTTAAGCTTTGCATCCATTAACAACCCTAACACAATGATTTCGCTACATAATTGATTGTCACGTGCATAACGCGCAAAAATCCGGCGTACACAACGTTTAAGTTCAGCAGCCAGCTCGGCGGTTTCCGGGGTGGAAATTTCAGCAGACAAGCCGTCGATCAGGCTGTCCATTTCTTCCGGCAGGGTCAGTGAAACACGGCTCACCCCGGCGGACCTGACCCAATCCAGAAATTTATTGTTGGCAATGACATACAGATAAGTCTTTACCGCGCTTTCGCCCCTGAACTCTTGCGATTTAGTCAGAAACTTGAAAAACACCTCATGCATCAGGTCTTCTGCGTTTTCTTTTTCCAGTCCCTTGTAGCGGAAAAAGGCATAGATCAACTTGCTGTAACGCTGGTACAACAGGCTGTGCAGGCCCGGATTCTGCGGATCCGCACGCAATGCTTCGACCAGCGCCTCATCGGTCATCTCCTGGCTGATTGTCGCCATAAAGTGTATGCCTGTGATTGAAAACAGTAAAATTGTACTCTATTTTCTTCGACATTTCAGCACTATAGACCTCATCCCTTGATCCGGCGCCTATAAACCGAGGCAACCCCGGCGTTTACCCGGCTCTCTCACTTAAGGATGTAGACGCGCCAGCGCCGCT
>JALUUZ010000132.1 GCA_027021095.1 Gammaproteobacteria bacterium | reverse complement strand
CGATGTGATCCCTGCATTCGTGTCGGTCGTGGGGTTGTTCGTCGATGCGCCGCTGCAAGTCATCGATCGGCTGGTGCAGCAGGTACCGTTGGATCTGCTGCAGTTCCATGGTATGGAGACGGTGGCGCAATGCGAAGCGCCGGGCAGGCCCTACATCAAGGCGGTCAAGGTGGTCGACAGTGATTCGGTGCGGCAGGGCTGCAGAACTTACACGACGGCCAGGGCGATCCTGCTGGATGTCGACAGCCGTGTCGGTCATGGCGGCACCGGGCAGTCGTTCGACTGGTCGTTGGTGCCGCAGGAGTTGTCGCCGTCCGCCGCTGCACGCCGCAGCGAGCGCCTGATCCTGGCGGGAGGCCTGAATCCGGACAATGTCGCGCAGGCGATTCGCCAGGTAGGGCCTTATGCGGTCGATGTCAGTTCCGGGGTGGAAGCGAGCCCGGGAGTAAAGGATGAAAGAAAAATGAACCAGTTTATTGAGAGAGTAATGCATGCCACGCCAGCCTGAGCAAGAGCAGCGACAACAAGCCGGCGGGGAGCTGCCCGACCAGCGTGGTCATTTTGGACGCTATGGCGGTTTGTTCGTCGCCGAGACGTTGATGGGACCGCTGGCGGAGCTGCGCCAGGCCTATGAGCGTTATCGCCGGGACCCTGATTTCATCGCCGAACTCGACCGGGATCTGGCCGACTATGTAGGCCGGCCTTCACCACTGTATCATGCGGCGGCCTGGAGCAGGCATCTCGGTGGTGCGCAGATCTATTTGAAACGTGAAGACTTGAACCACACCGGCGCGCACAAGATCAACAACACCGTTGGCCAGGCCTTGTTGGCCAGGCGCATGGGAAAACGGCGGGTGATCGCCGAAACCGGCGCGGGGCAGCATGGCGTTGCCACCGCGACCGTGGCCGGACGCCTGGGAATGGAGTGTGTCGTCTATATGGGGGAGGAGGACATCAAGCGCCAGGCGCTGAATGTCTACCGGATGAAACTGCTCGGTGCGGAGGTGGTGCCGGTGACCTCGGGGTCGAGAACGCTGAAAGACGCGCTCAACGAGGCGTTTCGTGACTGGGTGACCAATGTCGATACGACCTTTTATATCATCGGCACCGTTGCCGGGCCGCACCCTTACCCGATGCTGGTCAGGGATTTTCAGGCAGTGATAGGCCGTGAGGCTAGGCAGCAGGTACTGCAGCAGGCCGGTCGGCTGCCAGACGCGCTGATTGCCTGTGTCGGCGGCGGGTCGAATGCGATCGGGTTGTTTCACCCGTTTATCGGCGACGCGGGGGTGGAACTGGTCGGTGTCGAGGCTGCAGGTGAAGGGCTCGACAGCGGACGGCACGCGGCGCCCTTGTGCGCTGGTCGTCCCGGTGTGCTGCACGGCAATCGTACTTACCTGATGGAAGACAAGGATGGGCAGATTATCGAGACACATTCGGTTTCAGCCGGTCTGGATTATCCGGGCGTGGGGCCGGAACACGCGTGGCTCAAAGACAGCGGCCGGGCACGCTATGTCGCAGTCGACGACACGCAGGCTTTGCAGGCTTTTCACGATCTGACCCGGATCGAGGGCATCATGCCGGCATTGGAATCGAGCCATGCGCTGGCCTACGCGGCGGAACTCGCGCCGACGATGGCAAAAGACAAGCTCATCATCGTCAATCTGTCCGGTCGCGGCGACAAGGATATTCACACAGTTGCGGAGAAGTCATCGATCTCTTTCTAGGCTGCTGCACTGCGCGGTTGGCCAGGCCACAGAAGAATAACCAAAATGAGTAGAATTTCTTCAAAATTTAACCAGTTAGCACAAAAGTCGCGGAAAGCGCTGATTCCTTTCATTACCGCCGGTGACCCGACACTGGAGGCCAGCCTGGCGTTGATGCATGCAATGGTCGGCGCCGGCGCCGACATCATCGAACTCGGGGTGCCGTTTTCCGATCCAATGGCGGAGGGTCCGGTAATCCAGGCCGCCTGTGAACGTGCATTGATTCACCATGTCAGTTTGCGGGACGTGCTGTCGCTGGTCCGGGATTTTCGCCAAAAAGACAAAGAAACACCTGTAATATTAATGGGTTATCTAAATCCCGTGGAAATAATGGGGTATTCGGAATTCAGCAGCCAGGCGCGGCAGGCTGGCGTGGACGGGATCTTGATCGTCGACCTGCCGCCGGAAGAGGCGCAGGAACTGTTGCAGCATACCCGGCACAATAGCCTGGATACGGTCTTTCTGGTTGCCCCGACAAGCAGTACTGAACGGATCAAAACCATCTGTGCCGAGTCGAGCGGGTTCGTTTACTATGTTTCGCTGAAGGGCGTGACCGGCGCCGGGCACCTGGATGTGAACTCGGTTGGAGAAAAAATAGCCGAACTGCGGCAGTATTGTCAGTTACCGGTAGGTGTCGGCTTCGGCATCAAGGATGCTGCGAGCGCAGCACAGGTTGCCGGCCTGGCCGATGCAGTTGTCGTAGGAAGCGCTATAGTTAAATTAATTGAAGAGTCCGGCACGGACAGTGCGCAGGCGTGCCAGCGGGTCAGCGCATTGCTGTCCAGTATCCGGCAGGCAATCGACCTGCAAGGGGAAGAATCTTCGCAACGGGTGTGAGCACCCGCCAAGAAAAGTTGGACCAGAATTATGACGAGTTGGTTTAAAAAATTAATGCCGTCACGCATCAAGACAGACAGCGGACGCGAAAAGAAAAATGTACCTGAAGGCTTGTGGAGCAAATGCAATGCCTGCAGTGCGGTGCTTTACCGCGCAGAGCTTGAACGTAACCTCGAAGTCTGTCCCAAGTGCAGTCATCATATCCGGATCGGTGCGAGACGGCGGCTGGAGATTTTTCTCGATCCGGATTCGGCACAGGAGATAGGTGAAGAGCTCGAGCCGCTCGATGCGCTCAAGTTCAAGGACAGTAAACGCTACAAGGACAGAATCACCCAGGCGCAGAAAAATACCGCGGAAAAAGACGCGCTCGTCGTCATGCGCGGGAGAGTGAAGAATCTGCCGGTGGTTGCTGCGGCGTTCGAATTCGCCTTTATGGGTGGATCCATGGGGTCGGTGGTCGGAGAGAAGTTCGTCCGTGGCGTGAACCTGTGTATCGAGCATAATATCCCGCTGGTCTGTTTTTCTGCCAGCGGTGGTGCACGGATGCAGGAAGCGCTGTTGTCATTGATGCAGATGTCGAAAACCAGCGCCGCGCTGGCGCGGCTGTCGAAAAGAGGGATACCCTATATCTCTGTATTGACTGA
>JALUUZ010000131.1 GCA_027021095.1 Gammaproteobacteria bacterium | reverse complement strand
GTCATCCGCCTCTTTCCGAGACTGATCCTGGTTTCCATATTCATCCTGATTCTCATCCTGCAGCTTTCTAGGCCGTGGCAGGGTTGCCTTCAACACGGCCTTGCTGAACAAATGTGCCATCTCCTCCTTGTCTGTTGCTCCCTGCTGTACCGCCCAACGCATGATATTCTGGTAGGCTTCTTCATTGACCCGTAATACCGCACCCTTGGCATTCTTGAGCTTCTGCTGCTGCTTGATGTCCTTGAGCATTTCATCGATATTCTTGTATTGCTTAGACTGATCCGAATCCAGGCGCAGGTTCTGCACTTTCGGCAACCTGCTCTTCCTGGCCCAGGCACTGACTTTATTGAAAAACATCTGTTTTTCGTTGATTCCCAAGTCGATCGCCCATTCTGCAAGCTTGTCGAACGCCTCCAGGGTGATGGTAATCTGACGCTTAGTCTCGGTTTCTATCCCTTTCTCCCTGGTCAGCTGTTCAAATCTATTCTTTACAATCTTCATAATGAAATATCTTTTTCTCCCTCTGATTTAATCCTAGTCCACAACAAAAATTATTGCAATGAATTAATAAAATATTTTTTAACATATTGTTTTATATTAATATTTATTTTTTAGTAAACTGTTGTGCCACTTATTTTAATTAAATATATGTTTTTATTTATTTTAATAGGTAGCATAAAATTGTAATTTATTGTTTTATATGATATATTACAAATATGAAAAATGAGAAATATAACATTCTTGAGCGGACAAAAGTATCCAGCTCCACATCAGAGAAGATAGACAAGTACTGCCTGAAACATGGTTGCAGTAGAAGTCAGCTTCTGCGTGACGCGTTGAATCACTTTTTGGAGTACGAGGAGAGCCGGGTACAACAGGAATTAACAGAACTGCGAACACAAGTGACAGAAATCCGGGACTGTCTGCAGATCCTGATCGATCTGCAGAAACAGAACTGAATATTTATGGTATACTATTGCCTCTGGCATGCACAGCGGTCTGCGCCAGGTTCATTGCGGTAATCCTTTCCGTTTTACCCCGATTACAATTTAACAACTTAGTCACGTTCGCAAGTTTTTGCCTGGACCGCCCCGACACGATTCGTCATGGGCAGGCCGATCCCTGTAGATGTGTTTGGAGAATACCATTCCTATGTCTTTTGCATCCCTCGGTCTGAGAACCGAACTAATCCGCGCAGTCACTGAAAAAGGTTACCGCATCCCGACCCCGATTCAGCGTCAGGCCATTCCCGCCATTCTCGAAGGCCGCGACATCATGGGTGGCGCGCAGACCGGTACAGGCAAGACCGCCGGCTTCACCCTGCCGCTCTTACAACGACTGATGAGGCCGGCCGGCGCAGTCAAACGAAAACGCGTCATCCGTGCCCTGGTGTTGACACCGACGCGTGAACTGGCGGCACAGGTCAGCGACAACATCGGTGCTTATGCCAAATACCTGCCATTGAAATCGGCTGTGGTGTTCGGCGGGGTCAGCATCAATCCGCAGATCCGTAAACTACGCAGCGGCCTGGACATACTGGTGGCGACACCGGGCAGGCTGCTCGACCACTTGCGGCAAAATACCGCCGACCTGTCGCAGGTCGAGATCCTGGTACTCGATGAAGCAGACCGTATGCTCGACATGGGGTTCATTCGCGACATCCGCAGACTGCTGGCGCTGCTGCCGAAACAAAAACAGACCCTGCTGTTCTCCGCGACTTTCTCCAGTGCAATCAAGCAACTGGCAGACGATCTACTGAACAGGCCGACACTGATCGAGGTCGCCAAGCGCAACACTGCGTCGGCGCAGGTCAACCAGGTCATTCATCCGGTCGACAAGAAACGCAAGCGCGAACTGCTGTCCTACCTGATCGGCTCGAACAACTGGCAGCAGATCCTGATCTTTACCCGGACCAAGCACGGCGCCAACCGGCTCACCGAGCAGTTGAACAAAGACGGCATCAGCGCCGCTGCGATCCACGGCAATAAAAGCCAGGGTGCCCGCACCAAGGCCTTGGCCGGATTCAAAGCCGGGAAAGTGCGCGCGCTGGTGGCGACCGACATCGCCGCTCGCGGCCTGGATATCGCGCAGCTGCCACATGTGGTCAATTTCGAACTGCCCAATGCGGCCGAGGATTATATTCACAGGATCGGGCGCACCGGCAGAGCAGGCAACGAGGGACAGGCCATGTCCCTGGTCTGTGTCGATGAACTCAAACTGCTGAAGGATATCGAGCGCCTGATCAAACGCAGCCTGCCGAAGGTCGTCATCAAGGATTTTGAACCGGATCTGTCCATCAAACCGGAGCCGGTAAACAAAGGCCGCGGGCAACAGCGGTCACAGAAAAAACCGAGACATCGCAACACACAATACCAGCAAAGAGGAGCCTGACCATGACGCAAGAAAGCACCACCAAAATCAAGTACCGTGTCGAGACCGTGGAAAAAATCGACGCCCCGGAAGGCATGCCGGGAAACAACTGGTACCGGTACGTCATCGGCCAGGGAAGCTCACGCATCGAAGGGAAAAAACCCGGTTCGCTGCAGACAGTCACCGAACATGCAGAAAACGTCGCCGAAACACTGAACTCGCGTACAGGGATAGGCACGTCGATCTATGCGCCGCGTAAGCGCAGTTGAGCAACTTCAGGCTGAGCCACTACGCTTGCCCACAGGGAAGCGGCACAAGGGTGCCCTGCCTCCATTGCGGCAGAGGGGGCACGATTCGCGGGTTGAACCTGGCGCCGTCACGGGTTGTCTGCATCCGCCGGCCCTGATGGAACCCAGATACCGTAGTCACACTTGTACAGGCTGGTACCGCTTTTGACATAAGTCCCGGTAACATACGGTTTGCCATTGAAATAGCAAACAGGCTCACCGGGCACCTCCTGTTTCAATTCATCAGGTTCTACGTCATTTTCGTGCGAGATAGGCGAAGTATTCAGCTCAGGATCAGGTGCACCAACATCTTCAATAGGTGTGTAGCTGTTCATAGTGGCCTCTTATACGTTTCAAAGTGACAATCCTGCCTTGATGGTCTTGATGATGCGTTCATCCATCGAAAACTCATTGACGTCAATCAATGACACGCGCCTAGCCCGGATTTCTCACCACCGTTCGTCGCAGTAGAAGGGGTGGCGAGAAAGGCAGGCTGACCCAGAGGCGGCGCAGAAAAAAGCTTGCGGACCGCGGGATAGTTCAGGCGGGGGTTGGCATTGTCACGGACTGCCAAAACACCTCACACAGGGTGTGGTGC
>JALUUZ010000130.1 GCA_027021095.1 Gammaproteobacteria bacterium | reverse complement strand
CATACCGTACTCCTTAAAAAGTTAATTCAAATTGGTTGTTCATTGTAATAATATTGCTCTGTCCAATTCGCTTCTGATCGATGCAACAATTCTATAAGGTTTTGATTGCCAGCGAAACCTGCCAGAGGGATTAATGTGAATTCAGTTAGCCGTACTAACGTGATTTCGGTGGACAGGTGTTAACCATATGTAAAATCAATCATTTGCAGGCAAAGCACGGATAGTGTAACAGGCTTGTCGGGTAAGACTGGTACTGGCCCGGGTTGGGCCGCCGTGTTTCACGGGCCTGCTGCTGCCGATTTATACAGTTGCATACAGTGTCACACGATGAATATCAGAAAGTTAGAAAATGCTATACTGCTAACTGCACAGTCAACGAAATGAACCGATGAACGCAGAAAAAATTCTTCAAGACCTCAATGAAGCGCAACGCGAAGCAGTGTCTGCACCGCTTGAACACCTGCTGGTGCTGGCCGGGGCCGGCAGCGGCAAGACCCGGGTGCTGGTTCACCGTATCGCGTGGTTGTTGTCGACACACGAGGTGTCAGCGTACCGAATTCTGGCGGTGACTTTTACCAACAAGGCAGCCAATGAAATGCGTGTGCGTATCCAGACCATGCTCAACAGCCCGGTGCCCGGAATGTGGATCGGTACCTTTCACGGGCTTGCACACCGTCTTCTGCGTGCCCATTGGCAGGCGGCGGGACTGCCCCAGGCTTTTCAGATTCTGGATGCAGACGACCAGTTCCGTCTCATCCGGCGCCTGACCAAAGGCATGGGACTGGATGAAGAAAACTACCCGCCAAGACAGACCCAGTGGTTTATCAACCATTGCAAGGAACAGGGACTGCGGCCCGGCGCGGTCGAGCCGGGGCATGATATCACACGCCAGCACCAGCTGCTGGTGTACCGGGAATATGAAAATACCTGCCAGCGTGCCGGGCTGGTGGATTTTGCCGAGCTGCTGCTGCGTTCCTACGAGTTATGGACACAGAATGACGAGCTGCTGCAGCATTACCAGCAGCGTTTCCAGCACCTGCTGGTCGATGAGTTTCAGGACACCAATACGCTGCAGTACAATTGGATCAGGTTGTTGGCCGGTGGGCATGCCAGGGTGTTTGTCGTGGGTGACGACGACCAGTCGATCTACGGTTGGCGTGGTGCGAAGAGCGAGAACCTGGAAAACTTCCGTACCGAATACCCGGGGACGAAGATGATCCGCCTGGAGCAGAACTACCGCTCGACCAACACTATTCTGACCGCCGCCAATACGTTGATCGCGAACAACCCCAACCGGCTTGGCAAGCAGCTCTGGTCGGCGGGTGGCAAGGGCGAGCTGATCGACCTGTACGGCGCCTACAACGAGGTGGACGAGGCGCGTTATGTCGTCAACCGGATCCAGCAATGGATCCTCGAAGGTGGCACCAGGCAGGATGTGGCGATCCTGTACCGCTCCAATGCGCAGTCACGCCTGTTCGAGGAAGCGTTGCTGGGGACAGGAATTTCGTACCGGGTCTATGGCGGCCTGCGCTTTTTCGACCGTGCGGAGATCAAGGATGCGCTGGCGTACCTGCGGCTGATGGAAAACCGCGACGACGATGCCTCGTTTGAGCGGATCATCAATACGCCGACCCGCGGTATAGGCGAACAGACCGTTAACAAAATAAGACTCAACGCCAGGGAACAGCGTACCACCTTGTGGTCCTCGGCGCTGGCGCTGCTGCAGAATCGTGCGTTTACCGCGCGTGCGCACAATGCGGTACAGGGTTTCGTCGATCTGATCGAGCAGCTGGCACGGGAGACAGGCGGTATCAGTTTACAGGAACAGGTCGCGCATGTGGTCGAGGCCAGTGGTCTGCGCAGGCATTTCGACAAAGACAAGAGTGAAAAAGGCCAGTCCAGGGTCGAAAACCTCGATGAGTTGGTCAACGCCGCCAAAGGGTTCGAGCGGCCGGAGGAAGACGAGGAGATGTCGGAGCTGGCGTCGTTCCTGTCCCATGCCGCACTGGAGGCAGGAGAGGGCCAGGCGGCTGACGGCCAGGAGTGCGTGCAGTTGATGACGCTGCACTCGGCCAAGGGTCTGGAGTTTCCGGTGGTTTTTTTAGTCGGGCTGGAACAGGGACTGTTTCCGCACAGCCGTTCCACCACCGACCCGGCAGGTTTCGAAGAAGAACGCCGTTTGTGCTATGTCGGCATGACCCGTGCACAGCAAAAGCTGGTGCTGAGCTATGCCGAGAGCCGGCGCATGCATGGCCAAACCAGTATCCAGCGTCCTTCATGTTTTATCAGTGAAATCCCGGCGGAATTGATCGCCGATCAGCGCCCGAAGGTGAGTGTATCGCGGCCTGTGGTGGCTTCGCAGAAAAACAGCACGCTGCAGCGAACGGGTATCACCGAAGAGCGCGCCATTGCGCTGGGCCAGCGGGTGCGTCATGCAAAGTTTGGTGAAGGCGTGGTGATGGGGTATGAAGGCGACGGCGCGCATACGCATGTGCATGTCAATTTCAAGGCTGTCGGCGACAAGCGCCTGGTATTGTCGCATGCGAAACTGGAAGCGTTGTAGGCTGCGTTGTACGCACCAACACCAGGACGAATTCAATCGTGTTGAGTGAAGACCCTTGCGCCGTCTCGCTACGACGGTGGTGAGAAATGCGGGCTGATGGCGGTCAGGCGCTGATTCTGTCGTGGTTGGACGGCAGGCCGCGCAGCTTGCACATTTTCTCTTCGGGCCGTCCAAGATAGAATCCCTGCACGTGGTCGACACCGATTTCCTTCAGAGTATTGTAGGTCTCGATATTTTCGACCCACTCGGCAATGGTAGTCTTGCCCAGCGCGTGAGCGATCTGGTTCATCGAGGTCACCATCGCGTGGTCGACCTGGTTGCTGGTGATGTCTTTGACGAACGAGCCGTCGATCTTGATGATATCGACCGGCAGGTGTTTCAGGTAGGTAAAGGAATTGAAGCCGGAGCCAAAATCATCGAGTGCGAAGCGGCACCCGAGCTCCTTCAGCTCGCTGATCAATCTGACTGCGCGCTCCATGTTTTTGATCGCTGCCGACTCGGTGATCTCGAAGGTCAGGTAGGCTGGATCGAGCGCGGACTGGTGCAGCAGTTTTCGGATCAGCGGCAGCAGTGACTTGTCGTCGAAGGCGTGGCCCGACAGGTTGATTGACAGGCGGATGCGTTCGCCGCGCTGGTGCAACTGGTCCAGGTGTTCGATCGACTTCTGCGTGACCCAGCGGTCGATGTTCTGGATCAGGCCAA
>JALUUZ010000129.1 GCA_027021095.1 Gammaproteobacteria bacterium | reverse complement strand
TCTGCCCGTTCTTACCTGTGTCTGCATGTCAACCTCTTAATAACGTATGACCGGACATACCGGGGTTGTCTCCACGACTATTCGTGCGCATGACGCTGCAGAATAGTCGAAAATTCCTCGAGAAACGTATGATAACGATTGCTCAGGCGCTCCACGTCATTGGCAAACCTGTTGTAGGCGATCACTGCCGGGATCGCGGCGAACAGACCCATCGCGGTGGCGATCAATGCCTCGGAGATCCCGGGAGCCACTGCCTTGATCGACGTCTGGTTCAGCGCCGCTAGCCGCTGCATGGTTTCCATGATCCCCCAAACCGTACCCAACAAGCCGACATAAGGGCTGGTCGATCCGACCGTGGCCAGAAAAGACAAGTGGGTCTCGAGTTCCTCGAGTTCACGTGCCAGTGCGACACGCATCGCCCGTTGTGCGCCTTCGACGACCGCCATCGGCCGCGCACCACTCTGCTTGCGCAACCGTGCAAACTCCTTGAACCCGGCTTCAAAGATACTTTCCATACCGCTGACCCGGTGCCTGGACGAGGCCACCTGCTTATAGATTGCCCCCAGATCACTGCCGGACCAGAACTGCTGCTCGAAATGATCTGCATCACGCATCGCGCTCTTCAACGAAAACATCTTGACGAAAATCATGGTCCAGGACATCACCGATGCCAGCAGCAACAGCCCCATCACTACCTGCACGACCAAGCTGGCCTCACTGATCAAGCGCCAATAATCAGTACCCTTCATCCTGTGCGTGGAAGCCGCCGCGTCCGGAGCCACCTTGGTGACAGTATCCACGCTGACGGATACCAGATCGACCACACCGCTCGTCACTGTGTCAATACTCAAACTCAAAACATCGATACTTGCGGTCACAAGTCCTATCAATTCAGGCACTCTCGATCTCCTCTAACAAAAAATCAGGGATAGGTCTGGGCTTAAATGAAACCGCATCAAGACAGGCTATCCGCACCCGGGCCTGAGTCAACGGTTCTACGCTTGCCGCCGTGGTTATTTCCTGCTTGAATACCATGCTTGCTTTTCCTAGCTCCTCTATCACTGCTGAAACTTCCAGCAGATCATTGAATTTCGCGGGCTTGAAATATTCGACGTTGATTGAACGCACGACGAAAACGATACCATGCTGCACGCACAGCCGATCCTGCTCCATGCCAAGGGTTCGCAACCACTCGGTACGCGCACGTTCAAAAAAATTCAAATAATTTGAGTGGTATACGACACCACCGGAATCCGTGTCCTCGTAGTAGACACGCACCTGCCAATGAAACTCACTCAATTATTCATTCTCATTCGTCAATCTCTCACTATAATGAGAATTTGTAAGATTTTCTATTCTTTTCAATCACTATTGTGTCATAAAACTGTAAATTTCCTGTAAACAACAGCCCCGGCACAGGCCGGAATACAGGAAATCAGGACACAAATGAACAGGTTGCAGTGGCATTTATTCTTCTATTTGTGTTTTACGCAGAGCCCTGGCCCGGCCGGCACTTCAGACCGTCAAGCACTCATTCCCTGGAATATCATAACTTATTGATTTAAAAGTGCTGGCTAAAACAGGCGCTATATCCATACTATTTTTGTAATTATAGGCCTCTTCTAAACTGTACCATAAACTTCAGTCATGTAAATGGCCTTTTTTCCGTTTCCGGCGCGAATTCCAGGATACCGCTGCTGGCGGTGGCCGGTAAAAACCTTCGACGCAGGCCCAATAAGACACACGCTCAATTATACACAGGCGCAAAAACCGGCTCAGGAATCCGGCTCTGACTCCGGGCCGGCCAGGTCCAGTTCGAGACTCGAACCGGCACTGGAAACCCCCATGTGCTGGTACGCCTGCCGGGTCACTATCCGTCCCCGGGGCGTACGCATCATATAGCCCTGCTGGATCAGGTAAGGCTCGAGCACGTCTTCGATCGTATCGCGCTCTTCGCCGATGGCAGCGGCCACACTGTCGAGTCCAACCGGTCCGCCATCGAATTTTTCGATGATCGTCTGCAGCAGGCAGCGGTCCATGTCGTCGAAACCCGCATGGTCCACGCCCAGCATCTGCATCGCCTGGTCGGCTACCTGGCTGTCGATCACCCCGTCGAACCTGATCTGTGCTATATCCCTGACCCGCCTTAGCAGGCGGTTGGCGATACGCGGGGTTCCCCGGGACCGGCGGGCGATCTCCCTGGCACCGGTCTGGTCGATCGGCAGGTTCAGAATCTGCGCCGAACGCAATACGATCCGGCTCAGCTCCTGCGGTGAATAGAACTCCAGGCGCTGGACGATGCCGAAACGGTCACGCAGCGGCGAGGTCAGCAGTCCGGCACGGGTGGTTGCTCCGACCAGGGTAAACGGCTGCAGGTCCAGTTTCAGTGACCGTGCTGCCGGCCCTTCGCCGATCACGATATCGATCTGAAAATCCTCCATCGCCGGATACAGCACCTCTTCGACGATCGGCCGCAGCCGGTGAATCTCATCGACGAACAGTACGTCGTAAGGCTCAAGGTTGGTCAGGATCGCCGCCAGGTCTCCAGGCTTCTCCAGCACCGGGCCCGAGGTATGACGCAGGTTGGTGCCCAGTTCGTGTGCGATGATATGTGACAGGGTCGTCTTGCCCAGGCCCGGCGGACCAAAGATCAACACATGATCCAGCGCATCCTGGCGCTGCTGCGCGGCCTTGACGAAAATCTCGAGTTGCTCGCACACCGCACGCTGGCCGATGTAATCCTTGAGTCTTTTGGGGCGGATGGCATTGTCGACGACCTTGTCACCCTCACGGTTCACGGCTGATATCACTCTGTCTTTTTCCATCCCGCTACGCCTGCGTGCCGGCAGCCTGCAATGCTTTGCGAATCAGCTCTTCGCTTGGCATGTCCAGCTTGTCATCGATACGCTGCACCATCCGGCTGGCTTCAGGTGCCTTGTACCCCAGCGCAATCAGTGCAGCAACCGCCTCCTGCTTGGCGCTTGCCACACCCTGTCCGGTTCCATCCCGAAGCGCCGCCTGTGACCCGGCAGGCGCCGCCGACGGCAGCGCATCGAGCTTGTCACGCATCTCGATCACCAGCCTTTCAGCCGTCTTCTTGCCGATACCCGGCAGGCGTGTCAGTGCACGCGTGTCGTTATGCTGTATCAGTGACGCAAACTCCTCCGGGGTGACGCCGGACAACACGGTCAGCGCCAGCCGTGCGCCGACCCCGGTAATCCTGATCAAGTGGCGAAACAGGGCGCGTTCATGCAGACTGGCAAACCCGAACAAAGT
>JALUUZ010000128.1 GCA_027021095.1 Gammaproteobacteria bacterium | reverse complement strand
CAACACCACGACAAATCAAACAGCATTACGTGGCGATCCTTCCACACACGATATTTCCTCACCACAAATCCATCGATGCGCTGCGCACACCGCCACGACGGGGCGGGGTGTGTTGTACACACCAACACCACGACAAATCAAACAGCATTACGTGGCGATCCTTCCACACACGATATTTCCTCACCACAAATCCATCGATGCGCTGCGCACACCGCCACGACAGGGCGGGGTGCGTTGTACACACCAACACCACGACAAATCAAACAGCATTACGTGGCGATCCTTCCACACACGATATTTCCTCACCACAAATCCATTGATGCGCTGCGCACACCGCCACGACGGGGCGGGGTGCGTTGTACACACCAACACCACGACAAATCAAACAGCATTACGTGGCGACCCTTCCACACACGATATTTCCTCACCACAAATCCATTGATGCGCTGCGCACACCGCCACGATGGGGCGGGGTGTGTTGTACACACCAACACCACGACAAATCAAACAGCATTACGTGGTGATCCTTCCATACCACGTCATTATCGGCACATTGGCGCACGGCGCACCCTACACGGTATCCAACCAACGCAGCGTATCGTCTGCTTCACGCTGAAGAAAAGCCGAGTCGTGATAGGCATTGGCAATGATCGCCGCGCCTTGTTCGCGGGCCATCAAGTGCAATGCAAGATCACGCGCATCGTCCTTGTGCCCGAGCAGGCGGAACTGTTTTTCCAGCCAACAGCGGAACAGCTCAAACATCTCAGCGGCCTGGGTCTGCCTGGCATGGCGCAGTTTGGCCAGCTCGGTACACAGTGTTCCCATCGGGCAACCGAACTTCTCGATATGCTGCTGCTCCTTGGTGAGTATCGTGACATAGCGCCGCAACCGGTCCCGTGGGTCGGGATAACTCGCCTCCCAATCCTCCAGCATCCGGCGGATATCTTCTGCCCGCTTTTCGATGACCGCTTGCAGAATATCGTCTTTGGTCTTGAAATAGTAATAAAAATTACCGCGAGCGACGCCGGCGGCCTCGGCAATATCACTGAACGAGGTCTGGTTGAACCCCTTGATATAAAAAAGCCTGTCTGCCGCATCGATAATGCGCTGACGGCTGTGTTCTCCCTTGCTGCCCATGTCCATGATTATACCATCAGCACGGCGTCACTGGAGTCCCGGGTCGCAAACGCGATATGACCGAAAACCACGATTCAGACCTCCCGTAGATCCACGCCTGTCGGCGTTTGACTCAGACGGTCTCGGCGGTATCCAGCGCCGGATAATCGGTATAACCCTGTGCACCGCCGCCATAAAAGGTCTCCGGATCGGGTTCGTTCAACGGCGCCTCGGAAGCAAAGCGTGCCACCAGGTCAGGGTTTGCGATATACAACCTGCCAAAAGCCACCAGGTCGGCCTCGCCGGTAACCAGCGCAGCTTGCGCGGTGTCGCGTGTATAACCGTTGTTCACCATCCATGGGCCGGCAAACCCACTGTGCAGTTTGCGGTAATCCAGCTTGCGTTCACCGCTCAGCATATCGCCTTCCAGCACGTGTAAATACGCCAATCCCGCTTCGTTCAACTGCTCGACCACGTACTGGAAAAGACCGGCCGGGTTCGAATCAGCGATCGAATTGAAACGGTTTTCCGGCGACAGCCGCACACCGACCTGGTCTGGCCGCCAGACCTTGCTGACCGCATCGATCACCCGCAACAGGAAACGGGCGCGGTTGTCCACCGAACCACCCCACTGATCGGTACGCTGGTTAGTGCCATCCCGCAGAAACTGATCGATCAGGTAGCCGTTGGCTGCATGGATTTCAACGCCATCGAAACCGGCTTGCTGCGCCAGCCGCGCCGCCCGTGCATAGTCGGCGATAATCTGCTCGATCTCTTGTGTAGCAAGCGGCCTCGGTGTAACAAAGGGCTTTGGCCCTTGCATCGTCATCGCCTCACCGTCCGGCTTGACGGCACTTGGTGCAACCGGACTCTTGCCACCCAGCAGGTCAGGATGCGAAATACGGCCACAGTACCACAACTGGCAGAAAATACGTCCACCTTCTGCATGGACAGCATCGGTCACTTGACGCCAACCAGCTACCTGTTGCGGCGAATGGATGCCCGGCGTCGCTGGATAGCCTACGCCGTCAGCTGAGACCTGGGTCGCTTCAGTAATAATCAGCCCGGCACTGGCGCGCTGGCGGTAGTAGTCAACATTGAGCGCGGTCGGCACATTGTCCGGCCCGGCACGGTTACGGGTCAGTGGCGCCATCACGATACGGTTGGGCAGTTCAAGTCTGCCAAGGGTCATGGGAGTAAACAGGTCAATCGTCAAAACAGTTCTCCTTAGTGATCAAAAGTTGTGTTCTACGGGCCGTGGCTAGCAACAATGTCTACGGCATCTTCATCGGCATCGCCGGGTTACCCAAGGGTGAAATACCAAGACGCAGGTCTTTTTTGAGCAGTTCTAGCCCGCATTTCTCACCACCGTTCGTCGCGAGACGGTGCAAGGGTGCGGCCTGGGTGGCTTTCGCGACCGAGGAGCGCGCAGGCATAGCCGGCACTATGTCGAGCACGCCGACAGAGCGAAAGCCAGCCAGGGCGTGCCATGGCGCCGTCGCAGTAGAAGGGTGGTGAGAAATGCGGGCTGGACCATAGAAGGTAAAAAAAATCGACACATCCCAACCCAGCGCAGTGGCAGTCGAACCAAGAATAAACGGCGGATAGGCCATGTCCAACGTCCCTTTGGTCGCAATAATAGCCAGTGACGGTATTTTTTCTGCGTCGCGCTGCGCAAGTTTTTCATCGAGTTTTTTATCCAGCCAAGCATCCATCGCATCCGGCTGCAGACAAGAGGGGAGAAACGGCATTTCTTCGTTGGGAACGGACATGATACACCTCCTGACAGGCACTGGAAAAATTATGACAGACGTCTGACTTAATTTAGATAATAAGACGATCGTCCTAAATTGTCAAGGAACCGTGGTAGCAGCCACTGCCTGTGACAAAACCTGCCGCCTGCAGGTGATGCTCACGAAATTCCCAGGGGATCTATGGCGTAACTCTATACAACGTCGGCAGGCATATGGATTATTCGGCTTAACAAGGTTATTCTTACCTGTGGTTACTGAAACTGAACAAGCTAGCCTTTGGTTTGCGGATCTACCCAGTTTCCCCGGGGCCGCTGCACCAGTTCAGTAACAGGCGTCACATAGGATATACGTTACAGTCTGATCAGGAGGATTGAAGTGAAGGCAAAATTCCACTCCCTGTTTATCG
>JALUUZ010000127.1 GCA_027021095.1 Gammaproteobacteria bacterium | reverse complement strand
TGGCTTTCGCGACCGAGGAGCGCGCAGGCATAGTCGACACTATGTCGAGCACTCCGACAGAGCGAAAGCCAGCCAGGGCGTGCCATGGCGCCGTCGCAGTAGAAGGGTGGTGAGAAATGCGGGCTAGCCGCATTTCTCACCACCGTTCGTAGCGAGACGGAGCAAGGGTGCGGCATGGGTGGCTTTCGCGACCGAGGCGCGCAGGCAAAGGTGCGCACCAAGGTATGGATAATGACATGGTACGGCAAAATCGTGTGTAGAAGGATCGTCACGCGATGCAATAGGATTCGTCGCGGTGTTGGTACATACGATGTACCCCCGCCCCCATCGAGACGGTGTGCGAAGCACACCAAAGGATTTACACCAAGAAAATGTCATGTGTAGAAGGATGACCACGCGACGCGATTCGATTTGCTTTGTCGTTTATATATGCAATATACCCCGCCCCATCGTGACGGTGCACGAAGTGCACCAAAGGATTTACGGTAAAGAAATATCACGCCCTAAAGTAGGGTGCGTTGTACGCACCAATATATGGACAATAACGTGGTATGGAAAAATCGTGTATGGAAGAATGACCACGCGACGCGATTCGATTTGTCGTGGTGTTGGTGCGTACAACGCACCCTACCTCGTCATGACGGTGTGCGCAGCACACCAAAGGATTTACCGTAAAGAAATATCACACCCCAAAGTAGGGTGCGTTGTACGCACCACCACCATCAAAGTAGAAAGAGGCAGGAAATCCGGGCCAATCTCTCTTGTCCATTCGGGTTTTTCGTGCAAACATTAGATGTTTGCCACGACCAGAATGACACGAGACCATGCCGCTGCCGAAAGACATCTCGCCCGCCCTTCTACGCCAGACACTGGCGCTGACCTATCTGCCGGGATTGGGTGCAAAAACCTTTCATGCGCTGGTCCACCATTTTGGCAACGCTGCCCGGGTCTTCGATGCCGATCCCGACGCACTGCGTACCGTGCAGGTCGGCGGGCACGGTCTGACCACCCGACAATACGACAGCCTGCGCAATCCACCATGGGAAAAACTCGAACCACAGCTTGAACAGGATCTGCACTGGCTGGAACAGGAGCACAACCACCTGCTGATCTTTGGCACTGATGGCTACCCTGAATTACTGGCACAGTTAGCAGATCCCCCACCTGTTCTATATATACATGGGAATCTCGAGGAGGTCAGCCGGTTACAGCTTGCCATCGTAGGCAGCCGGACACCAACCGGCACAGGCAGTGAAAACGCGTTCCGCTTTGCACATTCACTGGCCAAAGCCGGACTGGTGATCACCAGCGGCCTGGCACATGGAATCGATGCGGCAGCACACGAGGGTGCACTGCAGGCCGGCGGCAGGACCATTGCAGTCATGGGTACGGCGCTGGACCGCGTCTACCCGGCGGCAAACAAGGCGCTGGCGCACCGGATTGCCGAACATGGTGCACTGGTCTCCGAATTTCCGCTCGGTACAGGGCCGCGGGCGGAAAACTTTCCGCGCCGCAACCGGGTGATCACCGGCCTGAGTCTCGGCTGCCTGGTGGTCGAAGCAGCGCAGAAAAGCGGCTCCCTGATCAGTGCACAGCACGCGCTCGAACAGGGGCGCGAAGTCTTTGCGATCCCCGGCTCGATCCACAACCCACTGGCGAAGGGCTGTCACCGGTTGATCCGCGAAGGTGCCAAGCTGGTGGAAACCTCCGCAGATATCATTGCCGAACTCAGTGCACTGATCGGCTCACAGATACAAGCACTACAGTCTGCACCCTCGTCGTCTACCCCGGAGACACAAGCCCCAACAGCACAAAACCCGGAACACCAGCAACTGCTCGAGGCCATGGGCTACGATCCAGTGACAGCCGATACACTGGCCGAAAGAACGCAATTCAGTATCGAGGAGGTCTCATCGATACTATTGATTCTCGAACTCGAAGGGCAGATCGAATCCAATCCAGCAGGCTATTATCTACGCACCAACCTGACCGAAACTGTATAATAAATATACAGCTTTGTCGCTCACGCAACAATGAAACCGGCTGATTCGGATCAGATGATGGTATTCACCAAGCCGCTATTTGTGGTAGCATTGAAACCATAACCCGGTAGCGGCAATTGTTTTCACCAGAAAAATTTATGTAAACCAATGAAAAACAAGCAGTTAATCTGGTGATGATAGGGAGAAAAGATGAAAGAAAACGCACTCGACGTTCTGATGTATCTGTTCAAGAATTATATCGATGGTGAACTGGAATATGTGCCAGACCGCGAATCCCTGCATGTCGAGCTCCAGGAAGCCGGTTTTGAACATACAGAAATCAACAGTGCATTCAACTGGCTCGACGGCCTTGCCAACGGTGAGCCATTGAGCGATCTGCGTTTTCCGAAAACGAATTCGATACGTGTCTATAACGCCACAGAGATGTCACTGCTGGACACGGAATGCCGCGGTTTTTTGGTTTACCTGGAAAACGCCGGCATTCTGAGTCCCGAAGTACGTGAGATCATCATCGACCGGATCCTCGCACTGGACGATACTGAAATCGACATTGAAAAGCTGAAATGGGTCACCATCATGGTTTTGTTCAATCAACCTGAACAAAGCAGCCATTACAGCTGGCTTGAAGACCTGGTCTTCGACCGGGCCTGCCACACTGTGCACTAGCAGAAATAAAACGATAAGCTATTGAATTTATGTATTATTATTAACAAGCCTCTACATCTGAACCGCCCGCCTTTTTCGCGACTGGCACGACATGTATTGCGACACATACTCGGCGTACTAATAAACCGTATAAAAATCAGTATAGTATGGCACTGGCGTAATCAATCACCGAAAGCTAAGCTTCAGTCTTGGGCTGTCTGATAATCAACTACTAATATTATGGATAAAAGTCTGGTTATTGTGGAATCGCCGGCAAAGGCGAAAACGATCAAAAAATACCTGGGCAAGGGCTTCGAGGTACTGGCCTCCTATGGACATATCCGTGATTTACAAGCGAAAAACGGTGCAGTCGATCCGGACGACAATTTCGCACTGAAATATGCAATCTCTGACGACAAGCACGAAGAACAGTTTCACAAGATCGAAAAGGCGGTCGCCAAGGTCAAGAACCTGTACCTGGCCACTGACCCGGACCGCGAGGGTGAGGCAATCGCCTGGCACCTGTACGAACTGCTGAAGGAAAAAGGCGCGCTCGAAGGCAAACACGTCGCACGTGTCGTGTTCCATGAAATCACCAAGCGTGCAATCCAGGAAGCGGTACAAAACCCGCGCGAG
>JALUUZ010000126.1 GCA_027021095.1 Gammaproteobacteria bacterium | reverse complement strand
CCAGGTCGACGGGGAAGTCTATGTGCCGCTGCGCCACCTGGCACCGGACCAGCCGCGGTTCCTGATCGTCAACTCCTTGCTCTCCGAGGAGGCAGTGCTGGCGTTCGAATATGGTTATGCAACGACGGATCCGAAGTCGCTGACGGTCTGGGAGGCTCAGTTTGGGGATTTCGCCAATAACGCACAGGTCGTGATCGACCAGTTTATCGTTGCCGGTGAACAGAAGTGGAACAGGATGTGCGGCTTGGTGATGCTGCTGCCGCACGGTTACGAAGGGCAGGGACCCGAGCATTCCTCCGCCAGGCTGGAGCGTTACCTGCAGCTTTGTGCGCAGCAGAATATCCAGGTCTGCGTGCCGACTACAGCGGCGCAGATCTTTCACTTGTTGCGGCGGCAGATGCTGATGAACTGCCGCAAGCCGCTGGTGGTGATGTCGCCGAAGAGCCTGCTGAGGCATAAACACGCCAACAGCACGCTAGAGGAACTGACCGGCGGCAAGTTTGAAAAGGTGATCGGCTCGACCGTGCACCAGGAGGACAGTGAGGTTGAACGCCTGATCCTGTGTGCGGGCAAGGTGTACTATGATCTATGTGACAAGCAGCAGCGTGAAGGGATAAAAAACGTCGCGATCGTGCGTATCGAGCAGTTGTATCCGTTCCCGCTGGAACAGTTGCAGCAGGAAATTAGCCGTTACTCGCAGGCCAAGACTTTCGTCTGGTGCCAGGAAGAACCGATGAACCAGGGAGCGTGGTATTCGAGCCAGCATCACCTGCGCCATGCGGTCGGTGAACACAGGCAGCTCGACTATGCCGGCCGCCCGCGCTCGGCGGCACCGGCTGTCGGCCTGCCGTCACTGCATAAGCGGCAGCTGGAAGTGTTTTTGAACCAGGCTTTTGGATTGTCTGTTTAATCATCGTAACAGGAACGAGGATCATGACCGTAGAACTGAAAGTACCTGTCTTTCCTGAGTCAGTCACCGACGGCACGCTGGTAAGCTGGAAAAAGAAGCCCGGTGAGCCAGTGGCACGCGATGAGGTGGTTGCTGAAATCGAAACCGACAAGGTGGTGTTCGAAGTGCCGGCCACCGATGAGGGTGTGCTCGAAGCAGTGCTGGTCGATGAGGGCGCCACGGTGGTGTCCGGCCAGGTGATCGCACGGATCGCCAGTGCCGTCGCCGAAGCAAAAGCCAGCGCAGAGCTTGAAGAACAGGCGGTGCAGCCCGCTGCTGCCGTGGCGGCGCGGGCAGGCAGCCCGGGTCCCTTGTCGCCGTCGGCAAAGAAAATGGTGATGGAGAACAAGATCAATCCTGAGTTGATTTCAGGCAGTGGCAAGGACGGCAGGGTGTTGAAAGAAGACGTAGAACGCTACCTGCAAAAAGTGCAGGCGGAGTCTGAAACCGCCACGGCGGTAAACCCGGCCTCGCAGTCTGATTCTGTCGTGACCAGGATGCCGGCGCAGGAGCGGATCGAAAAACGTGTACCGATGTCACGTTTGCGCGCGCGGATCGCCGAACGCTTGTTGCAATCGCAGCGAGACGCGGCGATTCTGACTACCTTCAATGAGATCGATATGCAGCCGGTCATGGATCTGCGCGCGCGGTACAAGCAACAGTTCGAGCAGGTACACGGCGTGCGCTTGGGTTTTATGTCATTCTTTGTCAAGGCCTGCCTCGAAGCATTGAAGCGTTTTCCCGATGTCAATGCGTCGATCGAGAACAAGGACATCATCTACCATGGCTATTACGATATCGGTATCGCGGTGGGTTCTCCGCGCGGCCTGGTGGTGCCGGTGATCCGTGACGCCGACCGTTTGAGTTTTGCCGCAATCGAAAAAACCATCAGTGACTTCGGGCAGCGCGCCAAAGAGGGCACCCTGACGCTGGAGGAGCTGAAAGGCGGCACGTTTTCGATCACCAACGGCGGCGTATTCGGTTCGCTGCTCTCGACACCGATCATCAACCCGCCGCAAAGCGGTATTCTCGGGATGCACAAGATCGAGAAACGTCCGGTGGTAGTACAGGACCAGGTCGTGGTGCGGCCGATGATGTATGTTGCGTTGTCGTACGATCACCGCCTGATCGATGGTCGCGGGGCGGTGCAGTTTCTGGTGACCGTCAAGGAGCTGATCGAGGATCCTTCGAGACTGTTACTTGAGGTTTGATACCGGGGTATGCGCGCGAGACCGCCTGGCGTGCTGATCCCGGACTGAGAATTCAGGAGCACGAGGTGAAAAAAAACTACGATGTCGTCGTGATCGGTGCAGGCCCGGCCGGTTATGTGGCTGCGATCCGCTGTGCGCAGCTGGGGCTTGCAACGGCCTGTGTGGAGTCCTGGAGTGATGCCGGCTCAGCACCTGTGCTTGGCGGCACCTGCCTGAATGTCGGTTGCATTCCTTCCAAATCGCTGCTGGAGTCTTCAGCGCTGTACGAAACCGCGTTGCACGGCCTCGAACAGCATGGGGTCATGGTTCCCGAGGTCAGGCTCGATCTGCAGAAGATGCTGGCCCGAAAGGACAAGGTGGTCACTGAGCTGACCAGTGGTATTCATGCATTGTTCCGCTCCAACCAAGTGAGCCTGATCCAGGGACGCGGCAGCCTGCTGGGCCCTGGGCGTGTCGCGGTGGAACAGGCGCAGCAGGGTGGCAAGACACAGGTGCTGGAGGCGAAGCATGTCATTCTTGCAACCGGCTCGCGCCCGGTCGAGATTCCCGCGGCGGCATTCAACGGCAAGACTATCGTCGACTCGACCGGCGCACTGTCGTTCGACGCGGTGCCCAAGTCGCTTGGAATCGTCGGTGCCGGCGTGATCGGCCTCGAGCTTGGCAGTGTCTGGCGCCGTCTCGGTTCGAAGGTGGTGCTGTTTGAGGCAATGGATGAATTTCTGCCGGCCGCCGATGCGCAGATCGCACGCGAAGCATTGAAATATTTCAGACAGCAGGGCCTGGAAATACGGTTTGGCGCCAAGGTGCTGCGCAGCGGGTCGACCGACAAGCAGGTGATCATCGAATATTCGGAAAACGGCGAAAAGAAAAAAGAGGCGGTCGAGCGCCTGGTGGTCGCTGTCGGCCGGCGGTCGAACAGTGAAGGGCTGGCCGCGGCCGAGGCCGGCCTGGAGCTGGAGAAAAACGGCTGTGTCAAGGTCGACGAGAAATGCCGGACGAACCTGGACGGCGTCTATGCGATCGGTGACCTGGTGCGCGGCCCGATGCTGGCTCACAAGGGCTCGGAAGAAGGACTGATGGTAGCCGAGCTGATCGCCGGGCACTATGCCGAGGTCAATTACCGGAATATTCC
>JALUUZ010000125.1 GCA_027021095.1 Gammaproteobacteria bacterium | reverse complement strand
CGTGTAAAACCCTCTTCGCGTGATGTGATTGGTCGTGGTGGCGGTGCGTACAACGCACCCTACTTGCCTGAGCGAGGCAATGTTGCAGAAAAAACTTCCGGACCGCGGGATTCAGGCTCCAAGCGAGTTTTACCCCGTATTGTGTGTCGACCGCCCGGGCTAGTTGGCGGGTGTCCGGCACGGTGCCGCGGCCTTGCTGATTCGGCTTCTGCCGGATGCGGCGATGACCAGTGCGAGCCGGAAGCGGGCCGTGGTCCCGGCGGCACACACAGTGAGTGTGGTCGTGCTGAAATAGGTGGCGCCGAACCGGGTGTAGGTAATGCCGGCCTTGCGGCGCGAGGCACTGATCGCGACCCTGGGCAGCGGTGGTTGATAGGACAGCAGTTTTTCAGTCGCCTCGCGCCGGGCGTTTTTGTTGCGATCGATGAACAGCAGCCAGCCCTGGCGCCAGCGTGGCGAGTCAGCGCATTGGTAGCCGGTCGTCTTGGCGCCGGCAGCCGCACACAGGGTCACCGGCAGACCGGTCTTGAGCGCCGTGCTGCGTGCCAGCCGCAGATCGTTCCACAGGCGCAGTGCCGCGGTCTTGACCGCCTGGCGCTGCAGCCCCGCCGTCAGCGCCGGGATTGCCAGCACGGCAAGGATGCCAAGCAGCAGCACGACCGTCAGCAGTTCCAGTAAAGTCACGCCTTTCGGCGCAGTGTGAATAGAGCGCATGGGGTTCTCCTTTTCCTCCGGCATTTCACATCAGCTTGATTTGGGTGCGCTTGGTATGGGCTATGAAAACAGGCGGTTCAGGCGCTCGACGGCCTGTTGCAGATTGTCCATGCTGGTGGCAAAGGATAGGCGCAGGTGCCCGGGCATGCCGAATGCCGAGCCGGGGACCATCGCGATCTCCTGCTGCTCGAGGATGTATTCGGCCAGCTCGACGTCATTGCTGATCCCGTCGGTGCGCTCGATCAGCGCGCTGAAGTCGGGAAAGCTGTAAAAGGTCCCGTTGCCGGGCAGGCAGTCGATGCCGTCGATCCGGTTCAGTGCCGCGACGATAAAATCATGGCGTTGCTTGAACTCGGCCAGCATGCTGCCGATGCAGTCCTGCGGGCCGTTCAGTGCCGCCACGGCGGCGGCCTGTGAGATCGATGCCGGGTTCGATGTGCTTTGTGACTGGATTTTCTTCATCGCCTTGATCAGCCCGGCAGGGCCCGCCGCGTAGCCGATGCGCCAGCCGGTCATCGAATAGGCCTTGGACACGCCATTGAGCACGACAGTGCGGTCATAGAGCCCGGGACAGGCGTTGAGGATGTTGCAGAACGGCGCCTCGGTCCACAGGATATGCTCGTACATGTCATCGGTGGCGATCATGATCTGCGGATGCGCCGCCAGCACCTCGCCCAGTGCGGCCAGTTCCGCCTCGCCGTAGGCGATGCCGGTCGGGTTGGACGGGCTGTTGAGCACCAGCAGCCGGGTGTTGGGGGTGATGGCCTGCGCCAGCTGGTCCGGGGTGATCTTGAAGTCCTGTGCCGCGCCGGCGCTGACGATGACCGGGGTCGCGTCGGCGAGCAGCACCATGTCGGGATAAGAGACCCAGTAGGGTGCCGGGATGATGACTTCGTCGCCTGTCTCCAGCAGTGCCTGGCACAGGTTGTAGAAGCTTTGTTTGCCGCCACAGGAGACCAGCACCTGTTCCGGGGTATATTCCAGCCGGTTGTCGCGCGCGAACTTGGCCAGGACTGCCTGTTTGAGCTCGCTGGTGCCGTCCACCGGGGTATACTTGGTTTTACCGTCGTGGATGGCCTGGATCGCTGCCTGCTTGATATGGTCCGGGGTGTCGAAGTCGGGCTCGCCGGCGCCCAGGCCGATCACGTCTTTGCCCTGCGCGCGCAGGGCAGCGGCGCGTGCAGTAACGGCCAGTGTGGGGGAGGGCTTTACCTTGCCGACACGGGTTGCTAATTTCATTGTGTTTAAAGAAACTGATTCCTAAGGTTGATCGGCATACATTATAATGATTGTTTTTACAAAAGCACGCAGAAACTTTACCCATGGCCCGACGCCGGTTCCAGATTGAATCCAGGTTCAAACCCGCGGGGGATCAGCCCGCCGCGATCGCACAGCTGGTAGAGGGGCTGGAAGACGGCCTGTCGCACCAGACGCTGCTCGGGGTGACCGGCTCGGGCAAGACCTTTACCATGGCGCACGTGATCGAGGCGGTGCAGCGGCCGACCCTGATCCTGGCACCGAACAAGACCCTGGCCGCGCAGCTCTACGGCGAAATGAAGGCGTTTTTTCCGCACAACGCGGTCGAATATTTTGTATCCTACTACGATTATTACCAGCCGGAGGCCTATGTCCCGGCGTCCGATACCTTTATCGAAAAAGACGCCTCGATCAACCAGCATATCGAGCAGATGCGGCTGTCGGCGACCAAGGCGCTGCTCGAGCGTGAAGACAGCGTGATCGTGGCCACGGTGTCGGCGATCTACGGCCTCGGTGACCCGGAGGCCTACCTGAGCATGGTGCTGCACCTGGTCCGGGGAGAGCTGATCGAACAACGGGAACTGCTGCGGCGGCTGGCCGAGCTGCAATATACCCGTAACGATTATGAACTCACGCGTTCGAGCTACCGGGTGCGCGGTGAGGTGATCGATATCTATCCGGCGGAAGCGGAGCTCGAGGCGGTGCGGGTCGAGCTGTTCGACGATGAAATCGAAAGCCTGAGTTATTTCGATCCGCTGACCGGCGAGGTGCTGCGCAAGGTGCCGCGGCTGACGATCTATCCGAAATCCCACTACGTGACCCCGGAAGAGCGGATCAAGCAGGCGATCGAGTCGATCAAGGCGGAACTGCTCGAGCGCCTGAAGGAACTGCATGCGCAGAACAAGCTGGTGGAGTACCAGCGCCTGGAGCAGCGTACCCGGTTCGACCTGGAGATGATGGCCGAGCTTGGTTACTGCTCCGGGATCGAGAACTACTCCCGCCACCTGTCGGGGCGTGCGCCGGGACAGCCGCCGCCGACCTTGTTCGAATACCTGCCGGACAACGCGCTGCTGATCATCGATGAAAGCCATGTGACCGTGCCGCAGCTGGGCGGGATGTACCGCGGTGACCGCTCACGCAAGGAAACCCTGGTCAGCTACGGTTTCCGGCTGCCGTCGGCGCTGGACAACAGGCCGCTGCGGTTCGAGGAGTTCGAGCGCCTGGCGCCGCAGACGATCTTTGTGTCGGCGACGCCGAGGGCCTATGAGCGTGAACTGTCGGGCCAGATCGTCGAGCAGGTGGTGCGCCCGACCGGGCTGCTCG
>JALUUZ010000124.1 GCA_027021095.1 Gammaproteobacteria bacterium | reverse complement strand
GGCCGCCAATCACTGGCAGGTGCATTTCGACCACTTGGCGATTCGCTGTGGAACACAGAAATACCGGGATGCCGAGCGTGTCGTCGAGATGCTGGTCCACGAACATCACTACACCGCACCACAACTGGCGGATGAAGCCTACTACCGGTTCAGCGACGGCTGGAATGCCTATGTACTTTTCAAGATGTTGAAAAACGGCCAGGTACTGCGGTTGTTTATCGACCAATCGGATGCCGATGACAAGCAGCAGATCATCCAGCACTGGAACAGAGTCTATGGCTACACGGCGCACCACCTGGCGATACGCGCCACCACACTGGAAAACGGTGTACGTACGGCTGTGCCGCTGACCCATCTCATCGACCGCCTCGCTGAGAGTGGCGTCGAATCACTGGCCCCGACCGGGCTGTATACCTGCGGCCTGCTTGAACAGGTGTTTACCCGGCCGGAGAAAAATACCGAAATTCCTGCAGAGCTCAAAAACGAAATCGCCTCTTACAGTCCGACACTGAATAAAGTCATCGAAAACGGTAAACTGCTCGAGGTCGTCTCCCGAAGTGAGATCGACGAAACACTCAAACCCGCCTGGTTCCGGTTCCACGGCCTTGACTATGATCCCCGAAACCCGCTTCATTCAGCCCCGCTGTATCCTTATTTTCTACCGGCCCAGGCCGCGCATGTCATCCACACCTCGGTACAGACTCAATAGTAGGGTGCGTTGTACGCACCGCCACCACGACTAATCGCATCGCATCACTCTCAGATGCTTTTACACGCCGGCTCGCCGACCAAGCGAAGGCCAGCCAGGGCGTGCCATTGCGCCGTCGCAGTAAAAGGGTGGTGAGAAAGCCTACAGCACACTTTTGTATAAATTTCATGCACTCACACAGGATTCAAGGCTGTTCAGCACCCGCTGGTTTTGACATCCACGCAGGAGTTACCGACAATAGACGGCGAATTCAGAACACAGGACCCCAGGATGCACGACCGTCAGCCCCCGTTGTTGTCCGGCAATGACTTGCAACTGTTCTACGAAGTCATCGAATCGAGTCACACTGCAGACACGATCGATACGATCAACGAAATCATCCGAGGCAAGGTCCGGCAGCTGATCCCGCATACGATGACTGCCTATGGTATTGGCGAACTACCGTCGCGCCGGATTCTGCAACATATCAACATCGGCTTTCCCGACCCTTACATCGCCCAGGTGGTGGATAAACACAACCTGCTGTCCAGCCCGGTTGCCAAGCAATGGGTGGAAACCCAGAAACCACTGACCATGACCGCACAAACGATCCCTGCGGGGTTTCCACTGTTGTGGCAGCAAAGCTTTATCGACAACCGGATCAACAATATCCTGGTGCACGGCCTGCTGGACATGACCGGAAAAAGAACCAGCTATTTCAGTTTCGCTGATTTCGAACAACCCCCGGGCGCACGGGAAGCACACTGCGTGGAATTGCTGGTTCCGCACCTGCATGTTGCTATCACCAATGTACTGGAAACCACTGAGCCGGCCGACCACAGCAAATTGCTCAGTAAACGTGAAACCGAGATACTGAAATGGGTCTACCAGGGAAAAACCAATATTGAAATTGGTGAACTGCTTTGTATCAGCAGTTTTACCGTCAAAAATCATATCAAGAACATACTTGACAAGCTCGGTGCGGCGAACCGCACCCATGCTGTGGCCAAGGCGATCCACCTCGAGATCATCGACATCGGCTGACCTGTATCGCCCACTCTTCTCCTAAGGCACGACGGCAAAAACTAGCCCGCATTGCTCACCACCGTTCGTCGCGAGACGGAGCAAGGGTGGTGAGCAATGCGGGCTAAAACCGATTACCTCTCGGTCTATGGCAACCGCAATGACAACACCAGGCACCAGCGCAACCAAGACTCATCTGACTGATTTTACAGAATAAATTTTTAGGTTGGAAAGCCGGTCAATATCTCTTACTATTCATTGAACCCTTTCAAAATTCGACAGTCAAAGGGTAGGTCAAAACATCAATTTCCATTTCGGAGGAATACATGAGAAAAGTAATTATCACGCTTGGTCTGTTATCATTCATCACATTGTCTACCGCCCAGGCGGCCTCACCTGCCAATCCTTTCGTCGTTGCAGCTGCAGACAAAGACAAAATGGCCATGAGCGGCAAGAAAAAGAAAGACGGCTCGTGCACAGGCAACAAGCAATGCTCTGGCAAAAAAGCCAAGAAGATGAAAAAAGGCTCCTGTACAGCGAATAAATGTTCCGGCAGTAAATAAGGAGCAGTTTATCAGCCGAAAAAAGCGGGCCTGGCCCGCTTTTTTGTCGGGCGCGATTTCCGTTCAGGCGGGGTGTGGTGTGTATGGCGTGTTGGTGCGTATGGCATGTTGGTGCGTACAACGCACCCTACTTTGGGGCGTGATATTTTCTTGTTGTAAATCCTTTGGTGTGCTTCGCACACCGTCACGATGGGGCGGAGCATGTTGTACGCACCAACATCACGAAATATTTAATTACATCACGTGTTCATCCTTCTACACACGATTCTTCCACACCGCGTCAATGTCTAAATGACCTTTGAAAAATTCTTGCGTGGCTGCTCTACTTTGGGGCGTGATATTTTCTTGTTGTAAATCCTTTGGTGTGCTTCGCACACCGTCACGAGATGGGGCGGAGCGTGTTGTACGCACCAACATCACGAAATATTTAATTGCATCACGTGTTCATCCTTCTACACACGATTCTTCCACACCGCGTCAATGTCTAAATGACCTTTGAAAAATTTTTGCGTGGCTGCTCTGCGAGGTAACGATCGAAAACCATGCACACGACACGGGCGAGCAGCCTGCCTTTCGGGGTAATGGCAAGTGTATTCGAACTGAGCTCCAGCAAGCCGTCTTCCTGCATCTCTTTGAGCCTGTGCAACTCCGAACGAAAATAGGCATTGAAGTCGATTTCGAACTTTTTTTCCAGTTGCTCGATATTCAATACGAAATGACAAAGCAGCTCCATAATGATATAGCGCCGGAGCTGGTCATCCGGCGTCAGGCACAAACCCTTTGCAATCGGCAGATTGCCAGCATCGAGGTCACGGTAATAGTCATCCAGCGTATAGTGGTTCTGCGTATAACAATCGTCCATGTAGGAGATAGCGCTGGTACCAAAGGACACCAGGTTACAATCCGTATGCGTGGTATAACCCTGAAAATTTCGATGCAGCTGTCCCCGCTCCTGCGCCAGCGCAAGTTCGTCCTGCGGCAACGAGAAATGATCCATCCCAATAAACACATATCCCGCGTCTGCCAGCTG
>JALUUZ010000123.1 GCA_027021095.1 Gammaproteobacteria bacterium | reverse complement strand
GGGGGGTTCGGCATTGGGCCGGACGCTGGTGAAACTGATGCTGGTTGGTATCGTCGGCTGGCTGGCACTGTTTGGCGTGGTCGGTTTTTTCTTTAGTATCGGCTGGCTGGTGCATACGCTGGCCGGTATGGATGTCGCACAGCCTGTCGAAGCGCTGGGGCAGCAGCTTACCGGGCAGGTGACCTACCCTTACCTGTTTTTTTCGATATTGGTGTTTATCCTGGTGCCGCTGGCGGCTTACTTTACCCAAGGGCTGATCCCGTGGCTGAGTATCTGGTTCGTGTTGCCGCTGCTGCTCTGTACGCGCCTGGAGCTGCGTGAGGCGTACCAGTTGTCACGCCGTGGTGAAACCAGGAACTGGGGGGCGGTCAATGCGTCGATCCTGTTGAGTCTTTGCGGCCTGAGCCTGATCCTGGTCAGTGGTGGCGTACTGGCGATCATCGTCTTGCCGTTTCTGGGCGCTTACCAGTATGTCAGCTTCAAGGATATTTTTCTGCCGCTGTTCACAGTTTCTGTGAACAAGCCTGTGGATAACTGGTCATACTCATTTACGAATTAATGAATTACCGTGGTTCGCAAAATATCGGCAGAGAGTGTGGGCCAGCCCGCCTTTCTCACCACCGTTCGTCACGAGACGGAGCAAGGCTGCTGCATGGGTGGCTTTCGTGACCGAGGAGCGCGCAAGCGGTGTCGGTGGAATTCCGGCAGAATTTGTCTAGACTTCGGAAGTCGGGCCGATATTTGGTGTATAAGTCCTTTGTCCTTCTTTACATGTCATGCTAGGATTTATTTATAATCCATGTTCTGCGGTTTCAGGCTGCTTTCCCGGCAGTGAATGTTCACGCCTAACATATTGATATTTTTTATTTAATCTTAAAGAGATGTAAAAATTAATGATGAAAAAAACGCGGTTATTGCCCCGGTCGTTGTCCTCCGGTCTGGTCAACAAAAGTCTTGTTTTCTTCGTTCTAAGCGTTTTTATAGCTTCCTCGCTGGCAGTCGTCAGTACAAGCAGCAAGAGCATCCAGCCGCTGAAACCACTTCCGAAGTACCAGAAATCCACCTGTTATATCAATGTGCTGATGCGGCAGCTGCATTATAAAAACAAGGATTTGAATAACGAATTGTCAGCCAAGATTTTTGCACGCTACCTGGAAAGCATGGACCCGAACCGTTCGATTTTTCATGCCGGCGATATCAGGGAGTTTCAGCCGTTCCGCTACAAGCTCGATGACGCCCTGCTCAACTATGACATGACGCCGGCTTTTACTATATATAACCGCTTTCGCCAACGGGTTGCACAACGCGTACGTTACGCGCTTGGCCTGCTGAACAAAAAGTTCGATTTCAGTATCGATGAGAAGTATCAGTATGACCGCTCCAAGGCCGATTGGGCCAGAGACACCAAGGCACTGGACAAGCTGTGGTACAAACGGGTCAAGAACGACTACCTGAATCTGCGTCTGGCCGGTAAGAAGGACAAGGACATAGTCACGACGCTGAGAAAAAGGTATGAACGCCTGGGCCGTAGAAACAGCCAGTCCAAGCCCGAGGATGTCTACCAGTTGTTTATGAATGCCTATACCTTGTCGATAGAACCGCATACCAGTTACCTGTCACCACGTACTTCGGAAGATTTCAAGATCCATATGAGCCTGTCGTTGGAAGGGATTGGTGCAGCGCTGGGAACCGAGCACGAGTATACGATCATCCGCAAGATTATCCCCGGTGGACCTGCGCAGCTGAGCAGGAAGCTGGGCAAGGGCGACCGTATCGTCGGCGTTGCACAGGGCAACAAGAAAATGGTCGATGTGGTCGGTTGGCGCCTGGATGACGTCGTGCGCCTGATCCGGGGTAAGAAAGGTACGGTGGTCAGGCTGGCCGTGTTGAAGAAGGGCGTAGGGAACGACGGTCCAAGAAAGGTGATTACCCTGGTCCGGAACAAGATCAAGCTGCAGGACCAGGCAGCGAAGAAGTCGATCATCGAGGTCGGTGAAGGACCGCACAAGGTGCGTATCGGCGTGATCACACTGCCGACTTTTTACCTGGATTTCGATGCCCGGGCGCGTGGGGAACGGGATTACCAGAGCACCACCCGGGACGTACGCCGGATTCTGCGGGAGTTGAAACGGCAGAAAGTCGATGGCGTGCTGATGGACCTGCGTGGCAATGGGGGCGGTTCGCTGAGCGAAGCGACTGCGCTGACCGGTTTGTTCATCCGTACCGGACCGATCGTGCAGATCCGTTATGCCAGCGGCAGTGTGAAAGTAGAACGTGACAATGATCCACGCGTGGAATACGAAGGGCCGTTGGCGGTGCTGGTCGACAAGGGCAGCGCATCGGCGTCGGAAATCTTTGCTGGCGCGATCCAGGACTATAAGCGCGGTATCATCATTGGTGATTCGACCTTTGGCAAGGGGACGGTGCAGTCACTGATCGATGTGAAATTCTCCGCGATGTATTCGAGCAGCGGCCGCCGCACGGCACAATATATCCGTGATATCAGCCGCTGCAACGCCTATTCGACCGGGATGCAAAGACTCGGTCAGCTCAAGCTGACGATTGCCCAGTTTTTCCGTATCAATGGTGAAAGCACCCAGCACCGTGGTGTCGTGCCGGACATCAAAATGCCGTCTGTGTTCGACATGCAGGATCAGGGTGAAAGCAGCCTGAAAAATGCCCTGCCGTGGGCCCGGATTCCGCCGACCCGGTATTACGAAAGCCATATCTCCGAGGTCGGTCTGACGCGTGCGCGTGCCAAGCACAGGCGCAGAATACGCAGCCAGGAAGGCTTCAAGTATTTTCGTTTGCTCGCCAAGACACTGAAAAAGATAAAGAAACAGACGACAGTGACATTGCTCGAGAGTAAGCGCAAGCTCGAACGGAAGAAGCGTGAAGCGGAACGGCTGGAAAACGAGAACAAGCTGCGGATCGCGCTTGGCATGAAGCCGTTGAGCAAGGAGGCAGACAAGAAAGAGAAAGACGATGCCGACGACAATAACAATGATCCGGCACAGAAAATCCTGTTGCAGGAAGCGGTGCGTGTGCTGGCCGATTATATCGTATTGTCGAACCCCAAGGTCGAAGCGATCGTCGACCGCAGAGGAAATCGCGAACTGCCCAACTGAAACACCATCGGCGGTGGTGGAAGCCCGGCACAGCGTCGCAAGGTCTCATCCAGGTTGTGCGCCAGGCGCCAGCCTGGGTGATTTAATTCTTTGAATTACAATGATTTATGGGTATCCTGTTGGGGGGTTCGCAATGCCCGTCCCAGTCCCTGCCGATGTGTAATGAGGCAACCATAACTTTTATTT
>JALUUZ010000122.1 GCA_027021095.1 Gammaproteobacteria bacterium | reverse complement strand
GAATGCGGCGATCGAGGCGGCCCGTGCCGGTGAACAGGGCCGTGGGTTTGCAGTCGTCGCCGACGAGGTGCGTACGCTGGCCAGCCGGACACAGCATTCGACACAGGAGATCCAGGACATGATCGAGCGCCTGCAGACCGGTGTAAAAAATGCGGTCACCGCGATGAGCCGAGGACAGGAGAAGGCCAAGGACAGTGTCGACAAGGCCGGGATCGCAGGCAGTGCGCTTGCCAAGATCAATACCGCGGTGGCGACCATCAATGACATGAACTTGCAGATCGCGCGTGCGTCAGACGAGCAGAGCACCGTCGCGGAGGAAATCAACCGCAACGTCAGCGCGATCCAGGATATCTCCAATCTCAGTGCACAGGAGTCGGTCAAGGTTGCTGAAACCAGTGAGGAACTGAAGACGCTGGCCGCCGATGTCAGTGAAATCGTGACGAAGTTTCATCACTAGCCCGCATTGCTCACCACCACCGTTCGTCGCGAGACGGGGCAAGGGTGCGGCTTAGGTGGCTTTCGCGACCGGGGAGCGCGCAGGCAAGTAGGGTGCGTTGTACGCACCGCCACCACGACTAATTACATCGCATCACGCGAAGAGGGCTTTACACGCTGGCTCACCGACCGAGCGAAAGCCAGTCAGGGCGTGCCAATGGGCCGTCGCAGTAGGAGGGTGGTGAGCAATGCGGGCTAGACCCATCAGCGTGTTTTCAGCAGCACATAGACGGCACCGGTACCGCCATGCGCCGGAATCGTGGAGCAGAACGCCAGTACTTCCTGGCGTAGTGGCAGCCAGCGGTTGACACGGTCTTTGAGGATCGGGCCTTGTGCGCGTGAGCCGCGTCCTTTGCCATGGATGATGCGGATGCAGCGCCGGTGGTTGGTTTTACAGTCGGCCAGAAACAGCGCCAATTGCTGGCGTGCCATGCTGACGGTCATGCCATGCAGGTCGAGTTCCGCTTCGACCGTGAACTGGCCGCGTTTCAGTTTTCGGACGGTTTTGTGCTGCAACCCCGGCCGTACGAAGAGCAGGTAGTCACTGGCGTTGGTTTCCGGTGGCTCATATTCATCCGACAGCATGTCCTTGATCACCTGCTGTCGTTCCTCGAGCGTTTTAGCGGGCAGTGGCTTGGGTTTTATCGTCGCAGGTTCAACTTTGTTGTGCCGCAGTTGACGTATTTGGCCGACAGCGGAACGAAACAGCTGACTGTCATCGTCTGACAGGCTGTCTTGCTGTGCAGCCTGTGAACCGGAGTTTTCCTGTGCTGGTTTTTTTTCGTTCATCTTGATCTTAATTTACACATAATCCGGTGAAATTGAAATAAGATTTGTACCTGTGTGATTCTGAATTAAAATTCGGTATAGTGAGGTGTTGGGCCCCTCTATCCATAAGGAATTACGGGTAAATCCGCCGGCAAGCTCCAATGTAGTGTGTATGCGTATTTTAGTAAGCAATGATGATGGTTATCAAGCGAAAGGACTTGAGTGCCTGGTCAACAATTTATCCGAGGTGGGGACGGTCACTGTCGTCGCGCCTGACCGTGACCGCAGTGGCTCGAGCAATTCGTTGACGCTGGAACGCCCGATTCGCGCGTCGCACCGGGATAACGGCTATATTTGTGTGGATGGCACCCCGACTGACTGTGTGCACCTGGCGATCACCGGGTTGCTGGAACATGAGCCGGATATGGTGGTCTCAGGAATCAATCATGGTGCAAACATGGGCGACGATGTGTTGTATTCGGGCACGGTCGCAGCAGCGATGGAGGGCAGGTTTCTGGGATCTCCGGCGATTGCGGTTTCTCTGGCGCACGATGGGGAGCCAAGGTATTTCGACACCGCAGCACAGGTCGTGCTCGACCTCGTCAGGCGTCTGCAACGGCAACCGGTCCCCACGGATACGATTTTGAATGTCAATGTTCCTGATCTGCCCCGGTCCGCGCTTGCCGGTATCGAGGTGACCAGGCTGGGTCACCGCCATAAATCGGAACCGGTCGTGCGCTCCGAGGACCCGCGCGGGCGGCCGGTGTACTGGGTGGGGCCTGCCGGTGCGGAACAGGATGCCGGTCCTGGTACGGATTTTTATGCGGTCAGATCCGGAAAGGTTTCAGTGACGCCGATCCATACAGACCTGACACAGCATTCGGTGATTACACAGATTGGTCAATGGTTGGGAGTCGGCGGTTGATGGAGATTACGAACCTGGACGGGATCGGCATGACCTCGCAGCGCACACGCGAGCGCCTGATCCGGCAGTTGCGCAAAGAGGGGATCACGAATGAAAAAGTGCTGGCGGTGATGCGGCGTACGCCGCGACATATCTTTGTCGATGAGGCATTGGCAAGCCGGGCTTATGAAAATACCGCGCTGCCTATCGGTCATGGGCAGACGATTTCGCAGCCTTATATCGTGGCGAAGATGACTTCGATGCTGCTTGCCGATTTTGCACCGAAAAGGGTTTTGGAGGTCGGTACCGGCTGTGGTTACCAGACATCGATCCTTGCACAGTTGGTGGACGAAGTCTATACCGTGGAACGGATCGCTGCGCTGTTGCAGCAGGCGAAAAAAAGGTTTCGTAAGCTGCATTTGTATAACATCAAGACACAGCATGCCGACGGTAACTGGGGTTGGGAAAACCAGGCGCCATTCGATGCGATTCTTGTCACCGCTGCGCCGCAGCAGGTGCCGGAGTCACTGCTGCGTCAACTGGATTATGGCGGTAGACTCGTCATTCCGGTTGGCAGTGCGCATCAGCAGCGCCTGCGCCTGATCGTCAGGCGCGCGGAGCATTTTGAGCGCGTAGACGATGAATTTGTCAGTTTTGTGCCGCTGTTGTCCGGCAAGGTCTGAAGCGATCCTTATGCGTGGTTGTTGTTTACAAATAATGGTCTTGGTGGCCGGTGCCGTGCTTTCGTCGACTGTCTTGGCCGGGCCGGCACCGGTGTTTGAACTGTTGCCGGATGGCACCAAGGTGCGGGCCGGGTCCGCGGTCAAACAGCAGGGGATCCGCCCGCGGCACCGGTTGCAGGATCAGCGCCTGCGTGACAGCAGGGTGACGGTGCCTGGTGCGACCCAGTCCGGTGTGCCGGCAAAGAAGGTGCGTGTCAGCCGGTCAGCGCCACGTCATCCCCGGCCGCAGATCTACCGGCCGAAATCCCCGGCAGCGACCCGCAACGGCTTGATGCATATCGTTCGCCGTGGCGATACTTTACGCAGGATCGCAAGAAAATACCGAGTCAGTGTCGGTTACCTGATTCAGGTCAACCACCTGAAATCCCCGTATCGCCTGTATCCGGGACAGGCACTGATTATCGTGCG
>JALUUZ010000121.1 GCA_027021095.1 Gammaproteobacteria bacterium | reverse complement strand
CTCGATCGCGAGCTCGAGCTCATCGGAAAGCTTGGTCCCCTGGGACGAAAAAAACTTGACGCCGTTATCGTCATAGGCGTTATGCGATGCGCTGATGACAATGCCGGCCTCGGCACGAAAAGTCCGTGTCAGGTACGCGATCGCCGGGGTCGGCATCGGCCCAAGCAGCAGGATGTCCACTCCCGCCGCCGACAGGCCTGATTCGAGTGCCGACTCGAACATATAACCTGACAGCCTGGTATCCTTGCCGATCAACACCTTGCCGTTCCTGCCCAGCGCCTTACCGACCGCCCAGCCCAGCCGGAGCATGAATTCCGGACAGATCGGGGCCACCCCCACCTTGCCGCGGATTCCATCAGTGCCGAAATATTTTCTGTTCATGCCGCTCCTCTTTCGTTGTACACAACAGGCTGCCTCCTGCTGTTGATCACTCGGCCAGGTGGGAATACACCGCGTTGTACATCTGCAGTACCTGGCGGGTTTCCGCCACGTCATGGACGCGAATGATCGCCGCACCGTTGACTGCCGCGATCAATGCACAGGCCAGGCTGCCATACAGGCGCTCGTCCACCGGCTTATCGAGCACGGCACCAATCATACTCTTGCGCGACAAGCCGGCCAAGACCGGCAGACCGGCATCACAAAACCGGTCCAGGTGACGCAACAACAGCAGGTTGTGCTGCAACGTTTTCCCAAACCCGAACCCCGGGTCGATCACGATCCGGCTGCGCTCGATGCCGGCCTGCACACAGGCATCGACCCGGGCCTGCAGAAACCCCTGCACCTCGCCGACGAGGTCCTGGTATACCGGGTTGCGCTGCATGTCACCCGGCGTCCCCTGCATGTGCATCAGGCAGACCCAGCACTGGGACTGTGCGACCACCCGCAGTGCGCCGGGCGCCTGCAATGCGCGTACATCGTTGACCATCACCGCCCCGGCCTGCAGCGCCGCACGCATTACTTCGGGCTTGCTGGTATCCACCGAGACCGGGGTCTCGATCCCGGCCGCTCGGATCGCCTCGATGACCGGTATCACGCGATCGAGTTCTTGTTGCAATGAAACAGGTTCTGCACCCGGCCGGGTCGACTCTCCGCCGATATCGATGACATCGGCACCTTCGGCACACATGGCCTGTACCCGCGACAGGGCCTGCTCCACCTGCAGGTATAAGCCACCATCAGAAAACGAATCGGGAGTCAGGTTCAGAATGCCCATCAACAGCGGCTTTTTCTGTTGCAGAAGCTGGTCGAGAGTCAAAGGCATGAGCGGTAAATAAAAAACCGGCAGCCAGGGCTGCCGGTCTGTGGTCTACGCATCGAATCAGTGTTCGCCGGCAGGACCGCCGATCTTGTCCTTGCCCGAACCCGCAGCGCCCTTGGTATCGGCTGGACTGCTGGGTGACTTGCCGGTCGGGGCGGTGTCGTCTTCATCCCATTCCGCCGGCGGCCGCGGGGGCTTGCCATCGAGCAGATCCTGGATCTGGTCACTGTCGATGGTTTCATATTTGACCAGCGCCTCTGCCATTGCATGCAGCATCTTTATATTTTCTTTCAGAATAGTCTCGGCACGCTGATAGTTGCGGTCGACGATCGCACGAATCTCCTGGTCGATCGCACGCGCGGTCTCATCGGAAATATTCTTGTGCTGTGTGACCGAATGGCCGAGGAACACTTCGCCCTCCTCGTCGCCATAGAGCAACGGTCCAAGGCGTTCGGACAGGCCCCACTTGGTCACCATGTTGCGCGCAAGTTCGGTCGCGACCTTGATATCCTGCGAGGCCCCGGTCGTGACTTTCTCCGGACCCAAAATCAATTCCTCAGCAATACGCCCGCCCATGGTACTGGCAATCTTGCATTCCAGCCATTCGCGGCTGTGGCTGTAGACATCCCCTTCAGGCAGAAACATCGTCACACCGAGCGCACGCCCGCGCGGGATAATCGTCACCTTGTAGACCGGGTCGTGCGGTTGACACAACAGGCCGACGATCGCATGGCCGGATTCGTGGTAGGCGGTATTTCTCTTTTCCTCTTCGGTCATGACCATCGACTTGCGTTCGGCGCCCATCATGATCTTGTCCTTGGCATGGTCGAAATCACGCTGATCGACAAACTCCTTGTTCGCCCTGGCAGCGAACAAGGCCGCCTCGTTGACCAGGTTGGCCAGGTCCGCACCGGAAAAACCAGGCGTACCCCGGGCGATGATCTTCGGCTTGACATCCTTGGCCAGCGGCACCTTGCGCATATGCACGGTCAGTATCTGCTCACGGCCCCTGACATCCGGCAGCGGCACGACCACCTGGCGGTCGAAACGCCCCGGCCGCAGCAATGCCGGATCGAGCACGTCGGGACGGTTGGTCGCGGCAATCACGATCACCCCCTCGTTGCCCTCGAAGCCGTCCATTTCGACCAGCAGTTGGTTCAGTGTCTGCTCACGCTCGTCGTGCCCGCCGCCGAGCCCGGCGCCCCGGTGACGGCCCACGGCATCGATCTCGTCGATAAAAATGATACACGGTGCATTCTTCTTCGCCTGTTCGAACATATCGCGCACACGTGAAGCCCCGACACCGACGAACATTTCGACGAAATCCGAACCTGAAATAGTGAAAAACGGCACCTTGGCTTCGCCGGCGATCGCCTTGGCCAACAGCGTCTTACCGGTACCGGGTGGGCCGACCATCAACACACCACGCGGAATCTTACCGCCAAGTTTCTGGAACTTGCTCGGGTCACGCAGGAACTCGACCAGCTCGGCGACATCCTCCTTTGCCTCCTCGACACCGGCCACGTCACTGAAGTTGACCTTGACCTGGTCCTCGCTCAACATGCGTGCACGGCTCTTGCCGAACGACATGGCGCCACGCCCGCCGGAGCCCCCCTGCATCTGGCGCCACAGAAATATCCACACACCGATCAACAGCAGCATCGGGAACCAGGAAATAAAGATGTGCTGTAAAATAGACGGGGTTTCCGGTGGCTTGGCGTCGATCCTGATCTTTTTGTTGGTACGCAGGATATCGACCATTTTACCTTCATGTCCTTTCGGCACGTAAGTAATATAAGTTTTGTTGCTGGCGATCAGGCGCCCGGTAACCTTACGCCCGTCGATCACCACGTGACTGATCTTGCCCTGCCTGGCATCTGCAAGAAACTGTGTATAAGAAAGCTTTTCAGGTGCCCCGGCACCGGACGGAAACTGCCTGAACACAGTCAGCAGGATGATCGCGATGATCACCCACAACATTAAATTTTTGGCCATATCGTTCAAAATTAAATTCCTCTTCGTACTACCCTGTCATTCTAATGCAATTTATCAAATTAAT
>JALUUZ010000120.1 GCA_027021095.1 Gammaproteobacteria bacterium | reverse complement strand
GTAGCAGGCCAGCTTCTCGAAACCAGTACTCAGTCCATGCTGTTGCATCCACTCCAGCGCGTCCTGTTCAGTCGTCCAATTCTCCAACCCCTGCAGGTCTCCGCCAAAACGCTGCCCTACCCCGCTGCGTGCCTCACTGACCTGCACCTCGAAACCGGCGCGTGCCAGGGTAATCGCCGCAGCCAGTCCTGCCGGCCCTGCCCCGGCGATCTGCACTCTCTCTTTTTGCATCTTATGCGTCACCTCGCTCTACCGGTGTGATCAGAAAATTTTTCCATTGCGAGACAGGAGGAAAAAACATCGGCTTGTCATGCGCGTACTCCTTGTAGTCCTGCTCGAACAACTGCAGCATCCTCTGTTCCTCTGCCTTAGACAGCCTGACATAGGCATAAAGCAGAACCGGCGCCATCAGTACGGTGAGCAACGTCGGCCACTGGATCAAAAAGCCGACAATCACCAGAAACAGCCCGGTGTATTGTGGATGGCGTACAAAGCCGTAGACCCCGTCGGTCACCAATCTACCATGCGCAGCGTGTACCTGTCTCCACCCTTTTGACATCAGCGTATAACCGGCGATCAGAAACAACAGGCTCAGACCCATGACCATCGCCCAGGCAAATGTCGAACCGCCAAATACCACGACCCAAAGATGCCCGAACTTGTGATTGTATGGCTGGAGTACCGGATAAGCGTCACCCAGCCAGCCGCTGAGCAAATAAATCGTCAGTGGAAAGCCATACATCTCCGTAAACAGTGCAACCAGGAACGCGGTGACTATTCCCATGCTGCGCCATTCGCGACGCCCCTTGGGCACGAGAAAACTAACGATAAAAAAAAGAAACAAGCCTATATTGAATACGACGATCACCCACATTCCATAGGCATATTCCTGGTTCATCATTTTTCCTCTGGTTTTATGTCAGCGCGATGACAAAGGTTTGCCCAGCCTCTGAAGCCTAACACCTGACCTGCCTGCCGAACTTGACCGGAATCAAAAAATACAAAATTAATCATAGACTTAAAATATTTTCCTGGTGGTTTTCCAGGATTTGAACCTTTCTTTCTCTGACGGCGACTAACAAGCAGAAACAACAGTAAACACTACACAATCAGCGAATCAGGAGATCGAAAAATGAAGAAATCAGTCAAAACCTTTCTCGTTGCAGGCGTTGCCTTGGTCGCAGCCAATATCGCTGCCGTAAGCACTGCATCTGCTGGAAGCCTGCATCACTCCGGCTATCATCTTGCCGGGGCGTTGCATACACTGGGACATCTGACCCACGGTGCCAGCCACTACAGCCACGGCTATCACGGTTCACACTACAGTCATGGCTACCATCATGGCTCGCACTACGGCAGCCATCACGGCTACTATGGTCACCATGGAAGCCATCACTGAGTTTTAAAAACTAAGTGAACCTGAAAACCGAGCCAGGCGCACCTCAGGGTCTCCTGGCTCGGCCTTGCTCTCCGCCTTAAACATGAACCCGAATGCGGGCTAGTCACCGGTATAATTCGATCCAGTATAGTGCCCGTAATCATCCAGAAAAATGTAAACCGTTCTTTTCGATTTTTCCTTGACAGCGGGATTGACATAGCTCACCTTCCATTCAGGCCTCCCTTTATAGGAAGTCCTGCTTGCTGTCTCAGGCCTGGCCTGCAGCCAGCTGTCATCGAGCCTGCCGATCATGACCAGTCTGCCGATATACTTTTTTGCACTGCGAAATGCCTGTTGTTTCGTTTTGACCAGTAAGGGCTGTTTGCCGGGTGCAGTAGAAATACTGTTGTCTTCAGACCACCCCAGCGAAATCATGATCGACAGTACCAGGGCTATCAACAGCTGTAATGGTTTTCTCATTCTTCTTCTCCAACCATGGCAATACTTGCAACCACCCCTAACACCGACCTCCTCTCGGCATTCAGGCATCAGCTAGGTTACTTTAACAACGAAAAATACAAAATGAATGATACCTGCTACAACAGGCTGTTGTAGACCATCTCCACCAGGTGATGGATCGCGTCCTGTTCAGCAACAAAAAAGACAACTGCCGAAATAATCAGGAAGTATGCCGAGATACTGAACAGTTTCTGCGCCTGTACCGGTTGGTCATCGATCAATGCTGCAACCCGGCTGGCGATATGATTCTCGGAAAAATAACTGGCCAGCGCTGCCGTGGGACGATTGGTTTCCGACACGAGCCTCTGCACTTTGACGATCGTTTCAGCCACGAGAAACCGGCTGTTTACTTTTTTTGTCGCCTGTTGATCACAGATCTGTTCTGATCCCAGTGAAATGTCAGCAAGTATCTGCTTCAATATTCTGGGGATAAAGAAAATACCGACAAACTTCATCAGCAGATTGCGCAGCAAATCTCGGCGCCGGGCGTGCGTGTATTCATGCTCGAGCACCAACGCCAGTTCCCTGGAAGACAAGCGTGCTTCGAGCCCGGCGGATACGAACACCGCTGGCCGAAAAAAGCCCATCGACAAGGCCAGGATCTCATCACTCTCTATTCGATAATAGTTGGGTCCTGGTATATAAACGGCAAGCTGCTTCAACTGTACGATCAGTCTGCGGCCCTGTATCAACTCATAGACGATCCTGTACAGGTTAAAGAAAAACACGCCGACCAATGCGGTAAACAACAGCAGAATGACTGGATTACTGATAAACTCCGGTGGAGTAATCAGGCACAGGTGAATATGATCAGACCCACCGATGAGACAATGCGAAATACAATGTTCCTGCGGCATTCCCAGCAGGGTCAGCATCGATGGTGCAAAACCTTTTATTATCACGAAAACGGTAATCAATACAGGTAAAATCACCAACAACTCGAGAATCCTGACCCGGCCATCCGCACTGGCCCGGGCAATAAACTTTCGTGTAGACAGGTAGACGCCCTGACTGACCAGCGCCGCAAGAAACGCAAAAATGGAAAATACGAGAACGATGGATTGAATAATACTCAGCATTAGCGGCAGCCCTTACTCCTCCAGTTGTGCTTTCTTCTGCGCAATGATTTTCTCAAGTTCCAACAACTGCTGAGTATCGACCTCTCCCGTCAGGTCCATAAACGCCGAGACGATGATATCATTTTTATCGGCCTTCAAGATGCCGACTACGTCATTAATCCACAATTTGACCAGATCGTTACGCTCTATCGCCGGCTCATAGCTGTACGCACGCACGATTTTACTGCGTTTGAGCAGCTGCTTTTTATGCAGGCGTTCCAATGTGGACTGGATCGTATTGAGCGAGATATTCCTTTGTTTACCGATCACAGCATGCACCGACTTGGCATCACCCTGTTGGTGCTC
>JALUUZ010000119.1 GCA_027021095.1 Gammaproteobacteria bacterium | reverse complement strand
CGGCGGCGACCGCGATGGCAACCCGTTCGTCAAGCCGGATACCACCCGGCTGGCGTTGCGCCTGCACATGCGTGAGATTCTGGCCGAATATATCAAGCGTGTCTCTGCCCTGGTGCAGACCCTGACCTACTCGGCACAGCTGGTCAGCGTCTCCGCCGAACTGTTGACCGGGCTGCAAAACGACGAGCAGGCCTGTCCCGCTGTCTACCGCGAGCGCCCGAACCTGTACCGGCATGAGCCGTACCGGCGCAAGCTGCACCTGGTAAAATACCGGCTGCAGCAAAACCTGTCCTACACCGACAGCCTGATCAACGGCGAAGCCCTGCCACGGCCCGTGGAAGCCTATGACGACGAGCAGGCGTTTCTCGATGACCTGCAGTGCATCTACCGTTCACTCGTAAACCACGGGGACGGCAATATCGCCAACCAGGAACTCAAAGACCTGATTCGCCTGACCGAAACCTTCGGCTTCTACCTGATGTCACTCGATATCCGCCAGGAATCGACGCGCCATACACTGGCCGTCGCCGAGCTGTTCGGCAAGCTTGGCATCCACGACGACTATGCCGGACTGGAACCGGAAGCCCGCAGCCAACTGCTGACCGACGCGCTGCGTGAACCGGTACCGGCATCGCTGGTATCACTGCAGCTGACCGAAGACACCGCTGAAACCGTCGAAGTATTCCGCATGATCCGGCAGATGCAGCAGGAGATCAGTGCCACGGCGCTGGGCCACTACGTGATTTCGATGACCCATCATGCCAGTCATATTCTTGAAACCATGTGGCTGGCAAAGCTTGCCGGACTGGTCGACTATACCGAGACCGCTTGCCGCTGTGACATCCATATCAGCCCGTTGTTCGAAACCATCGATGATCTGACCCACGTCGAGCCGGTGCTGCAGAACCTGTTCGGCAACCCGGTTTACTCACGCCTGCTGACAGCAGGTTCCGGGCTGCAGGAAATCATGCTCGGTTATTCCGACTCGTGCAAGGATGGCGGTATCCTGGCATCCAGCTGGAGCCTGTACGAAGCACAGAAAACCATTCTTCGCATCGGTACACAGCACAAGATCAAGATACGCCTGTTCCATGGCCGTGGTGGCACCATCGGCCGCGGCGGCGGCCCGACACATGATTCGATCCTCGCGCAACCACCGGGTACCACGCAGGGACAGATCAAGTTTACCGAGCAGGGCGAAGTCCTGTCTTACAAGTACAGCAACCGTGAAACCGCGATCTACGAGCTGAGTATGGGCATCACCGGCCTGATGAAGGCCAGCCTGGGCGTCATCAGCGAGGTCAGCGATGACCGCAAGGACTACCTCGGTATCATGGATGCGATCGCCGCACATGGCGAGCAGCAGTACCGTGCGCTTACCGACAAGACCGCGCATTTCCTGGATTATTTCTACGAAGCGACGCCGGTCTCGGAAATCGGCCTGTTGAACATAGGCTCCAGACCGTCACACCGCAACAAGAGTGACCGCTCCAAGCAGTCGATCCGCGCGATCCCATGGGTCTTCGGCTGGGCCCAGGCACGCCATACACTACCCGCCTGGTACGGGCTTGGATCCGCGTTACAGCACTGGCGCCAAGACGATCCACAGCGGCTGGCCAAGCTGCAGACCATGTACCGTGAATGGCCGTTTTTCCAGTCTCTGCTCAGCAATATTCAAATGGCGCTGTTCAAGGGTGAAATGAACATAGCCCACGACTATGCGACGCTATACGACGATGAACAGGTCAGAGAACAAATCTACCAGGCCATCCGCGAGGAGTACGAACGTACGATCGAACAGGTATTGCATATCGCCGGTCATCATACACTGCTGGAAGACAACACTGCGCTGGCGCTGTCATTGAACCGCCGCGACCCTTACCTCGACCCGATCAATTACCTGCAGATCAGAATTCTGCGTGAATTTCGCCGCGATCAGCAAAACGGCAAGCAACCGGCGGAACACTCCAAGTGGCTCGACCCACTGCTGCGGTCGATCAACACGATCTCCGCCGGAATGCGCAACACCGGCTGAATCTGCTGGCCCGCCTTTCTCGCCAGCGCTCGTCGCGGGACAATGTATGGATAATGACATGGTACGGAAGAACCGTGTGTAGAAGAACCACCACATAACACGATTCGATTTGCCTTGCCGTGGAAACATGCAATACACCCCGCCCCATCATGACAGTGTGCGCAGCGCACCAAGGGATTTACACCAAGAAAATTTCACGCCCAAAAGTAGGGTGCGTTATACGCACCAATGTATGGGCAATGACACGGCAAAGAAACATCGTGTGTAGAAGAACCACCACGTGCTCCCATTTAATTTTCCTTGGTGTTAGTGCGTACAACGCACCCTACCTCGTCGTGGCAGCAGGCTTGTCTGCCGCCACCTGAAATGGCGACAACGCCTGCCGGATCTCGTTGTACAGCACCGGAAGCCAGGCGGGCCTGACCACACCGGGTGCGGCCAACGCTTTCTTAGCTTGGGCTTTCTTACCTGCTGCCGCACCGCGAAAATCATACGGCGCAATGATCACCTTGACCCTGTCCTTGCCGACACTGGCCACGAGCACGAAAAGTTCTTCGATCGCCGGGTCGCCGAGCGCGATACAACCTACGCTCTTGTCGCGGCCGTGCAAAAAGATATTGGTCCCGGGAAACTTTCTCCCCTCCTGTTGCGCATAGTGCAGGTCGAATGCATTCGGATAATTGATCTTCAATGACAAGTGATAACTGCTGTTCGGATTCAGCGCACTGACCTGGTAGATCCCTTCAGGAATCTGCAAATCACCCTCCCGCAGCTTAGGGCCCAGCGCGCCACTGAACGCGGTAAACGGGTAAGTCTTGATTTTCTGCCAAGGTGCACCAGGGCTATCACGTCTCGACCACAACTCGACCCGGCGTTCCTGTTTAAAACCAAGCAATGCGATTTCAGTCGGCGGGTAAACAAGGCCACGGCGCAAAAAAGCAGGCCGCAGCCTGGTTTCAACCTGTTGCGCATAGTGTGCGAGCCTGTCGTTGACCGTAAACCGCTGTACAGCACTTTCGTTGCCAACAGAAAGATTTTTCCTGCCTGGACGGGTTGCAGAGTGCTCAGAGTACGGTGTAGAGAGGACAAACACCAACACCATGAGCCCGGCGACCGCCGATAGTAACGCGCTCCATCGCTTCATCCCGACTCCACTCCCGTTTTCCTGTACACAAGCGTTATCAACGTGCCATCACGTAATTCGGGTCAAGCGAACACCGATTGTATTGGCGCACAGGACAGTCTCATTTGATTTGCTTTGGTGTGTGGTGCGTACGACGGGCTGGCCTGCCGTGGTATTTAGCGGTATAACCTGCCCACCGGCTTGCAATCGATCGCCGTCAACCCATGCGCCAACGACGGGTACCGGAGTTTCAAGCCAAGCAGCTGCTTCATGCGGCGATTGCTGACCCTGCGCGACTCTGACAGGTAAGACAACATACCGGCACTCAGTACAGTTTCAGCCTGCCGACGACTGAGCACGGGAGGCCGCGGCAGCTGCAGACGATCGGCTATCTGGAAGAAATAGTCAGTCATGGTACTGGGTGCGTCATCAGCGACATTGAGTACCGTATTCAACGATGTCTTTTCAAGCAATGCCAGGCACACATCGAGCAGATCCTGCTCGTGGATACGGTTGCTGAACCCGGCCTCCGACGGATCCAGAACGGGTTTGCGCGCACGAATACGCGCCAGCGGCAAACGCCCGGGGCCATAGATACCCGCCACCCGCAGGATACAATAGCCTGTCCGGTGCCGTTCCAGCCAGCTGCGAAACGCCTGTTCCACATAGACCCGCCGACGTGCACGGTCTGTCATCGGCTTGACCGGCGTCTCCTCTGTCACCCATGCGCCGGCACAATCGCCGTATACACCGGTAACGCTCAACAACACCACCGATGCCGGCAGCCCGTCGGCGGAAAGCAGCTCGAGAAAACGATGAACCCTGCGGTCTTCAGTACCAGTAGATACCGGCGGGACAAGATAAAAGACATGCGCCCCGCGAAAATCCAGTTCTGCAGCTGCGCAGCTGTGGTCCAGGTCGAGCAACCGGGCCGGAATCCGGTGCTGTGCACACAGGGATTGCGAGTCGGACGTCCGTACCGTTGCCATCACGTCATAGCCCCTGGCCGCAGCCGCGACAGCGAGCTTACGGCCCAGTTTCCCGCAACCAATGATGACGACACGCGGCTTCACGGTGTGCTGCGTCCACTGTCGACAAGCCGATAGTGCTGCAGCTGCCTGTCCTGTATACCGGACAGCAACAACTGCGACAAGGCGGCGCCGATCGTGGCCATCAACATATCCCACTGGGTATCCCAGGGATCACCCTGCTTGGCAAGAAAGAGCGCGGCATTTTCGTGTGGATCGGCCCGCTGCGGAAAGCTGACCGCCGTCCACCACTCGATAAACTCATAGATCATGCTGACCGCCATCGCCACGCACAACACCAGGAAAAACAACCACTTTCCGCTGATCAACGGTGACCGCCGCAACAGTATCTCACGAATGATCAATGCCGGCACGAACCCTTGGGCAAAATGCCCGACACGATCGAACGGATTGCGGCCCAATGCAAACAGGTCCTGCATCCAGAAACCGAGCGGGACCTTCTGGTAGGTATAGTGGGCGCCAACCAGTAAAATACACGCGTGCACAAAAATAAACAGGTAAGTCACCGGGGTAAACGCAAAACGCCGGAATACGGCGATCAACAACGGGATACCGGCAAGCACCCAGATCGACAGCAACAGCCATTTCACGAAATGCTCATTCGCCGCACTCCAGGCCAGCACCAACACGAGCAACCCGAGCAGCAGGTAAAGCTGCTTCAACGGATAGACACTTGTTTTCATCGACACGACATCCATCAAGACAATACGATTACTACCGGACAGTTCCGGCACAGTCAAGCCGCGCCGGCAAAGGAGGACAGTGTAACAGAGATGGCAGCTGGAGCAAATGTGACGACAGGATTTATCGCGCCCACGAATCCTGCTTTAAAACAATTCTACGCAGTCATCCGCATCGGGTGCCGCTTTACGCTCCTGGTCATCGACGTTGATCTCCAGGGCCTCAGCCACACTCATTCCACTCAACAATGCCTCGAACATCCTGCGGTCTTTCTCGATCGTAAAACTCGACTTGATCATTTGTTGCAGGTTACTCCACTCGTTCGGGCTGTAGAGACGCCGCGGATCGCCTATCAGATCAGCCAGCGACGACAAACTCTCCGAGAGGTGGGTCAAGCGCTGGGTCATGCGGTCATAGAACTGAAATGCAACGATGATCGATTGCAGCTTGCCGGACATTTTCTGCCCTTTTTCCATGATCGACGACTTGGCTTCACTCTCCGGTAAGGCGGTCACTTCCTGCTGCACCGCACCCATCTGTTCCATTACATACGTCATGGATTCAGCAAGCACCTCTACTGAATCTTCACCTTCCGACATGCTTTTCTTGAGCTGTGCCACTGCCAGGTTCAGCATCAACACCGTTTCCCTGATCTGACTCCAGTCCAGGTCAGGATTGACTGCAGTTGTAGGTCTTGGATTCATTCTTACCGCTTCCCTCTCGTTTATTGGCTGATTTAGTATGCAAAACTTGCTCGAAAAAAAACCTGCCCCGGCCATAGACAACAAGTGCACCACGGCCCTGCCGCATAAAACCCGACTTTACGAGCAAAATCAAAAACGCCTCTACTAGGTAAGTATCGACTTCCAACGCCAGTTCTTGACCCGTATTTCCATCCACCCGCTGTTGCGACGGCCAACTGGTACACGCTGGCTGACCCAGAGGCGGCGCAGAAAAAAGCTTGCGGACCGCGGGAGCATTCAGGCGAGGGTTGGCATTGTCACGACTGGTCAAGGCCATTCACACGGGATGTGGTGCGTACAACACACCCAAATTAAAAAAGGCTCTGGCCCACCCAGAGCCTGCAATCGCAACGACTATGACTACTCCGGGTAGCTTATCGACTTCATGTAGCGCTGTATCAAACCCTGGGCTTCCGCTATATTCTCGGCTGTCAGGCGCCGGAATAACGCATTCTTTTTGCTGCGGCTGTAGGTATGCCCGTGCATGTCGGCGATACTGTACCAGGTAAACGCCTTGACCTTGTCCCGGCGCACCCCCAACCCCAGCGCATAGAACTGGGCCAGCTTATAGTGCGCAGCACGATAGCCAAGCAGCGCCGCCTTGGTGTACCAGGCGAAGGCCTTACGGTAGTTACGCTGGCCGCGCATCCCCTTGTCATAGATATAACCTATCCGGTACAAGGCCTTTGGATCATTTTTCGACGAAGCCAGCGCCAGCAAGCGCTGTGCCTCCGACCAGTTCCGGCGTACGCCGCGGCCATAGAGATAGATCTCGCCGAGGTAATAGATTGAATGTTCATCCCCATTGTCACGTGCTTTCCTGAACCAGTGCAACGCGTCGTGATAATTTTTATAAGGTCCGTTCTGATCATAGAACACCAGGCCGAGGTGGTACATCGCTTCGACATGACCAGCCGTTGCCGCTTCCTGCAACCACTTCTTCGCTGCAACATAATTCTGGCGCACACATTTTCCTTCCAGAAAAATCTTACCCAGAATAAACTTGGATGAAACAACCCCCTGCTCTGCGTTACGTGTAATCATCCTCAGCGCGCTTTCAAAATTCGCGCAGCCGGGTTTTTTATAGACTACAGGAATCGCGTTGACATTGAAGACAAGCACGAGCAGCAGTACAGTCAATGACATCTTGAGCAATGATGTTTTGGCCGGAGCAGAAAAAGGCTTGGCAGATACAGTCTTGAAAGTGAATTTCACCGTTCGTCCCTCTTAAGATAGTTGGCAGATACTTTCTTATCGTCCCCCGGGTACGGCTCGAACCCAACACGGCACAGCGGGTTGGTACGCACTTTTATCACTGTTTTTTAGCTACCACGAGCATTTGTAAGTATAGCAGTGACATTTCAATTTCCAGTTATCACGGCAGCAATCTTAAAAAAACTTTTGAAATGAGAAGCATGTCACGCGCACAAACAAAATTCATCACACAAGATTTTTTTGACGCAAAGGCAGACCAAAACCTGTAAGGTTTTTAATCCATGAAAATAAAACTGGAAGGTATAAATCAGGCCACTTGGACTGGGGTAGAACGTGAACTGCGGATCACCTTGTTGTGCTCGTCGAGATAAACCAGGTTGGGTCGATGTTTGGCAGCTTCCTGCGGAGTCAGTCCGGCATAGGTACAGATGATCAACCTGTCTCCCTTATCGGCCTTGTGCGCCGCCGCCCCATTGACAGAAATGATACCGCTTCTTTCTTCCGCCTTGATCGCATAGGTTACAAACCTGTTACCGTTTTCCAGGTTGTAAACATGCAGCTGCTCGTATTCCTGAATCCCGGCCTGTCCCAGCAGGCCGGCATCGATTGCACAGGAACCCTCGTATTCCAGTTCGGAATGCGTGACCCTGGCATGATGCAGTTTTGCTTTGAGAAACATCTGGTACATAGTTCAACTTTCTGCAGGTAAAAGTTTCATTACAATGGATAATTATACCAGAAACGAAAATATCAAGCACAGGAATTACGGAAAAAATCACCTGGCCGAATAAACACTTACTCCTGATGGGTATTTATTGGGCAGACAAAACCACTAGCCCGCATTTCTCGCCACCGTTCGTAGCGAGACGGAGCAAGGGTGCGGCCTGGGTGGCTTTCGCGACCAAGGAGCAAGCAAGGTAGAGTGCATTGTACGCACCACATCCTGCATGAAGCACTTTGACAGGTCATGACAATGCCAACCCCCGCCTGAATGCTCCCGCGAGTTCCTGGTGTTTTGAATCGCATCATGCGCGCTAGGCTTCAATTGGTCAGCACCGGTGCCTGCGAATCCATCTTCAGGTGTATCGTCACGTTACGGTCCTTGATACGAACCCAGCGTGATGTCGGTCTGAAATTCTCCTTTAACGCCCTGATCAGGTAATTGCCCGGCGGCAACTTGATCCCCGGCTTGTATTTTCGCGGGTAATCGACAATTTCGATCGTCGCATCCTGCGGCGTTGGATTGACTGTCAACGCATACAACGGTTTTTCCAGTTTCACAGTCAGTGCCAGGTCCTGCTCTGTCATGATAATCGGCTTGGTGACCGTCTTGTACCCCGGCGCAGAGATTTCCAGCCGGTAGCTTCCCGGTAACAAGTTGATGCCGGGCGAATAAGGCTCGGGGTGACCGATAATGATGACCTTCGCCCCCGGCGGGGAAGTCTTGACCGTCAAACGCCCCAGGTCCTCTCCAAGCTTGAGCTTCAGCTTTATATCCTTGTCTTTCAAGGTCACCACCTGGATCTTGGGCCGATAACCCGGCGCAGAGATCCGCAACCGGTAGGTACCCGGTTTGTATCGGCGCCACTTCTTGTAAGCTATCTTTGGCTGCAACATCTCGATTTTCGCATTCGACGGGTCGACAGCCAACCTGATCAGGAACTTGTTCGGTTTCAGGGCGATTTTCTTTTCCACCGGTTTATCAGTAATCTCGATTTCATGTTTTTGCGTATCGAACCCGTCCGCGCTGACCGTGACCTGGTACTTTCCCGGGTGCAGCTTGATGCCCGGCTTGTAATGAATGGACTTGTTGCTGAAAACGATCTTTGCATTCTTCGGCACGGTTCGCAGTTTCAGCGCATAACCCTGCTTCTTCAGGCTGACGCTCAACCTGGCATCCCTGTCCTTGATCTCCACCCACTTATGCTGGGTCTCGAACCCTGAAGCGGAAACCGCAATACGATAACGTCCCGGTTTCAGCTTCTTCCCTTTTTTGTAATCGGTATTTTTCGGCTCGACTATTTTCACGGTTGCATTCTTCGGCGTGGTCGCCACCTTGAGCGAAAACCTGGCTTCTTTCAAGCTGAACTTAAAGCTGCCGGATTTGACGAGCTTGATCCATTTTTTGCTGGTCTGGTATCCAGGCGCACTGACCTGCACCTGGTACTTACCCGGCGGCATCAACATTCCCGGGATATACGACTCTTTGTAATTCAGTATCTTGACTTCCGCTGACTTGGGAACCGTGTTGACGGTCAATTTGACACCGGGGGAAATCAACTTGACCCTGACCGTTTTTTTACTCTTGCCAACCTCAAACGAATGGCGCTTGGTCTTATATCCCTCTGCCTTGACTTCTACCGTATAACTGCCTTCCGACAGGCGTATCCCGTCGCGCTTGTAAGGCTTGGGCCAATCCAATATCCTGATCCGCGCCAGCGGTGCGGCCTGGGGTGGATCGAGCTTTATTCTGACCTTATAAAACACCTTGGCCTTGGCCAGCTTGACCGTCCTGACCAGGTCCTGATCACGGATCGTCACTTCGTGCGTCGCCTTGATATAGCCAGGTGCAGTAACCTGGACCCGGTATCTACCCGGCTTCAACAGCATGCCCTGCTTAAAGCGCCTGTGCGTATCCAACAGCTTGATCTTCGCCTTGCGCACATTGGTCTTGATCCGCAAACGATAATAAGCCGCCTTCAACTTCGCATCCACCGTGCTGGCAGTACCCCCTTTCACCGTCACATTGTCTGTCCACGGCTGATACCCAGGCAACTCCAGACGTAACGCATACTGACCAGGCTGTAGTTTGTCGAAAGTCTGCGGGGTGTCGCCCACGTATTTGTCGTCCAGGTAGATCTTTGCTGCTGCGGGCGTACTGGTAAGCTGCAGCGTGCCAGGCCCTTTTACCGCCGGGCTGTGGGTGCCCGGCCGGCCTGGATCGCGGTTTCGGCTGCCATCGGTCCCGCCCAACTGGGTCCATGCATAAATTCCGCCGGCCAGCAGCAAAAAGATCAGAAACCCATAAGCGAGGCTGTTGTCTCCTGAACGTTTGGGCCTTCCGACACGGCGATTCCAGTGAGGATCACGACGTCCTGATTTTTTCGGCGCACGCGGCCGCTGTCCCGGGCGTGACAACATCAGGTCATCGTCCAGGTCCAGGTCAAAATCGCTTATGCGTTGCTCACGTTGTCTTCTCTTCATGCCGCCTTGATCCTGGGACCGCCTGCAGGTCCCGAGTGTAACTGCTCAAGCTGGTTAACCCGCCTTTCTTGTTACCCTTGTCTCGCGACGAACGGTGGTGAGAAATGTGGGTTAAAGGCACCTACTAGTGTAATCGATAAGCCCGCGGATTTCAGCCCCTTTTTAAGACAGGGAGGCTGGCCCGCATTGCTCACCACCCTTCTACGGTGCGTACAACGCACCCTACCTGCCTGCGCGCTCCTCGGTCGCGAAAGCCACCCATGCCGCACCCTTGTTCCGTCTCGCTACAAACGGTGGTGAGAAAGGCAGGCTAATGCCCCTTGGTAAAAATCACATTGTCGATCAACCGGGTTTCCCCGAGCCAGGCCGCAGCAAGGACTACCAGATCTTTTTCATGTTTATCAGCAACAGCCAAAGTGTGGGAATTGCGCAGACTGACATATTCCGGCCGGAACCCGGACTCACTCAGTTCATACATGGCACGTTCTTCCAAGCGTCGATAACTCACCTCCCCCTCATTGACCTGTTCGCGCACATGCAGCAAAACCCGGTAGAGTTCCGGCGCTACGACACGCTCGGCCGCGTTCAAATAGCGGTTGCGGCTGCTCATGGCCAGGCCGTCTTTTTCTCTTACCGTCGGTGCCGAGACCAGCTGTACTGGAAGAAACAGCTCTTTGATCATCGCCCGTACCAGGATCAACTGCTGGTAGTCCTTCTCCCCCATCACGACGATATCCGGCTTGACCAGGTTGAACAGTTTCAGCAGGATCGTACTGACACCATCGAAATGGCCGGGACGGAATTCACCACACAGGATCGACGCCAGCCCCGGCAGTGAAACCTTGACCGCATCGGTCGTGGAAGGAAACAGGTCGTGCTGCGCCGGCGTATAAAGGTAGTCGACATTTTTATTGCACAACGCATAGCTGTCAGCCCCCAGTGTCCTGGGGTACTGGTCGAAGTCCTCGTTTTCACCAAACTGAATCGGGTTGACAAAGATACTGACGATGACCACCTGTGCATGCGCTTTGGCGACGTCGACCAAGGAGAGGTGCCCCGCATGCAGATTACCCATCGTCGGCACGAACGCGACCTTTTTGTCCCGCAACTCTTCAGCCAGTTGCAGCAACGCGCTGTTGTTATCGATAATGATCATGGTCCAGCCATTCCATCCGGCAGTTCCGGGGTTGAGAGTTCAAACAGCCTCTGAATCATCCAGGACTAAGTAAATGTATGCTCCGGGGCAGGAAACTCCCCGTTTCGTACCGCGGCGACGAAACGTTCCACAGCCTGCCCGATCGACTCGGCACCGGCCATAAAATTCTTGCTGAACCTTGGTACTTTACCATGGGTAATACCAAGGATATCCTGCAACACCAACACCTGCGCATCCGTATCCGGCCCCGCACCAATACCGATCACAGGGATCTGCACCTGTTCGCAGAGCCGCTGCGCCAGTTGCACAGGCACACACTCGAGCAGCAGCAGGTCGGCCCCGGCCTGCTGCAATGACTGCGCATCCCGCAGCATCTGTTCAGCGGCCTGTGCATCCCTGCCTTGTACCCTGAAGCCGCCAAGCTTGTGCACAGACTGCGGCCGCAGTCCCAGGTGCGCACAAACGGGGATCCCCTGTTCTGCGATCGCCTTGACGACATCCACCTGCTGCGCACCGCCTTCAAGCTTTACACACTGCGCTCCGCCGTCCTGCAGCAGGCGCGCCGCGTTGCGCACAGCCTCGGCGGCATTGGCATAGGACATAAACGGCATGTCGGCCATCACCATCGCCCGCTCACAGGCCCGGCTGACACAACGCGTGTGATAAACCATGTGATCCATACTGACAGGAATCGTGGTATCATGTCCCTGGATCACCATGCCAAGCGAATCACCCACCAGGATCAGCTCCACTCCCGCCTGCTCGACCAGTTTCGCAAAGCTGGCGTCGTAAGCCGTCAGCACCGCAAACTTGTCTCCCCGTTCCTTGTAGTCGATAAACGTTCTCAGGGTAACCTTGCTTTGCGTCGCAGAAGTATCAGAATAACCAGCCATCGCCGCCTATACCACCAGGGTTAACATTTCTATTTCATCCGGGTCATAGTCCAACCGGGACACCAGCTCACTCACCGTTCCCATTCCCGGCACGGGCAGCCGGGCGTCGATTTCCTGCAGCGGCAGCAACACGAATGCTCGCTGGTGCAGATGCCGGTGCGGAATCTCCAGTGCCTCCATCGCGATCCTCGATTGACCGTACAACAATATATCGAGATCCAGCCGCCGCGGGCCCCAGCGCAGACCGTCGCGCCGGCGCCCCTGCCGGGTCTCGAGCGCCTGCAACACTTCGAGCAACTGCAGCGCTGTCAGCCTGGTCTCCAGCTTGACGACGGCATTGATAAATGCCGGCTGGTTTTCCAGGCCCCAGGGACGGGTACGGTACAGGCTCGAGCACCGTCTGACACTGCACCCGGACAGCCGGCTTATCGCGCCGACCGCCATTCTTACCTGCTGCACCGGGTCGTCGAGATTGCTGCCGATGCCGATAAAGGCAGTCTCAGTGCGTGCCACGATGCCTTTTTCTACCCCTGCGGCGCCGCGCCGACGCGGCACGTTTACGCTGCAGTTCCTCGTTACCAAGCTGCGCTGCAGTCCACCACTGCACCAGTTCCGGGTCCACCTCACCAACTTCGGAGCGTAACAACAGAAAATCATAGGCCGCCCGAAACCGCGGATGGTGCATCAATCGCTCTGCGCTTTTTTTACCGGTCTGGTCGAAACGGGGTTGCATCCGCCAGATCTCACGCATCGGATGGCTGAAGCGTTTAGGAATGGAAATCACCTGGCTCTGCTCTCCGGCCACCACCGCACCAGCCTGGTCCAGCGCCTGTGCCGGCGGCACCCGGCTGAAACGCCGCTGTGTAACCAACTCCTTGACTGCCGGCCACAACAACACCGCCAGCAAAAACGCCGGGGTCACCGGCTTGTCTTCACGAATCCGCTCGTCGGTATTATACATGGCCTTTTCGATCAGCAGCCAGTCGGACGAGGCATTGGAATGTGCGATGGCCTTGCAGGTCTCCGGAAACAGGTACTGAAACAGCCCGTACTCCCGCAGTGCCTGGCAGGTTGCTGCGGCTGCACCGGACAAAAAGAGTTTTCTGACCTCTTCGAACAACCGCGATGCCGAAATATCCTGCAGCAGGTCACCCAGAGTTTCGATCGCCTCTGCCGAGGCTTTGTCGATGATAAAATCAAGTTTGGTCGCCAACCTGACCGCACGCAGCATCCGCACCGGATCTTCGCGATAACGGGTCTCGGGATCACCGATCAGGCGCAGCACCCCGGCACGCAGGTCCGTCATCCCATCGGTGTAGTCGACGATCGAAAAATCCTCGATGTTATAATATAAAGCGTTGACGGTAAAATCGCGGCGTAACGCATCCTCCTCGATGTTACCGAACACGTTGTCGCTCAATATGCGGCCACTTTCGGTCACATGCTCCTGCTGCGTACCACTGTCAGCACCACGAAAAGTCACCACCTCGATCGCTTCTCTGCCAAAATAGATGTGTGCCAGCCGGAATCTCCTGCCAATCAACCGGCACCGGTGGAATAATGCGCAGATCTGCTCCGGCCTGGCATTGGTCGCGATATCGAAATCCTTCGGTTCTTTACCCAGCAGAATATCACGCACACTACCACCGACAAGATAACTGTCATACCCCTTGGCCCTGAGACGATACAATACCCGCAACGCATTGTCGCCGATAAAACTGCGCGACAGGCTGTGTTCCGACCGATTATATATTTTTACCTGGTTGATAAGCTGTCCCCGTGCCGAATTACCAGTTGTCCCTAAGCAGCATTATACTGCATCACTGCCTGTTCAGCAGCAATCCTGGTCTGTATTTCGTACCACTGCGCTGCTGCACTGGAACAAGGGCCTGCCACTTAGCCGTCCCGCTATAAACCATGGCGGGAAAGTCGGACCAACCGCTGATAGTTTGCACAACCTCCGAAGGCTCACTATAATGCGCTGATCTTAAAAAACACAGACTGGCGCCTTTTGCGCTCCAGCCCACACAGCTGGCACCACGATGAACACTGAAACAGCATTCCCGGCGGCAGGCTTCGGACGCAGGCTTGGCGGCATTTTCTACGACAGCATCCTGCTGCTCTGCGTACTGCTGGTTGCGTCGGTACTGGCGACCCTGGTCCTCAAATTGACTACAGGTCAAGGCGATTACAAGGCGCTCTCGGCCGTGCCGCTGTTCTTTTTCCGGCTCTATTTTGTCCTCGCCGGCGGTGGTTTCCTCGCCTGGTTCTGGGTGCATGGCGGCCAGACGCTTGGTATGCGTGCCTGGCGGATTCGCGTCGTCGATACCAGTGACCAACCAATCCGCTGGTCGCAGGCCTTGGCCAGAGTTTTCTTTATCCTGCTTACACCAGGAATCGGCCTGCTGTGGGCAATCGTCGATCGCCAGCGGCGTGCACTCTACGACAGGCTGAGCAAGACACGCCTGGTCCTGGTCGAGAAAGCCCATGTGCCCCCGTTGCACCGCTAGCCCGCATTTCTCACCACCTCAGCCATCAAACGGATTTTCACCAATGTTTAAGGTCTGAGCCTGATCCGGGCCTTCGGATGGGGTGGCGTTGACGCAATGAGAGCGTTTTTGTGCCGCTGTGGC
>JALUUZ010000118.1 GCA_027021095.1 Gammaproteobacteria bacterium | reverse complement strand
CAGCAGTTGAAACCGGCTCGAACCACCCCGTAAAGAATCGCACAACCAATATAAATGTTTAGCCTTCGGCAAGCAAGGCTTACTCACCGCCTCTCACAGAAAAACAGGGGCAGTGACGATACGCAACAGGGGTCAATCTTCAGGCCATCACCGCCTCAACCGGCACCATACATTCTTTTTTTAAAAACCGCTGTCAAATAAAAAATATAAATCACATACGACATACGGTCGACAGCTTCAGCTGCTATACTTGAGTGTATGCAGTAGTCCTTAAGTTTAACCGTCGCTCGATATTTCTGAACTGCCCGTTTCAATCTGACCGGTATCCGGCCTTTCCAGGATGGACCGCAGTCGGCATACCACCCTGTTCACTTGATAGTTTTTAAAGGAAGAAATCATGTCAAAAGCAACCAAAGACCCCAAAACACCCGGTGCTCCGTGCCCCGGCGCCTACCAACGTCGCGTTATCGTCAAGTTCAAGGATTTCGTGCAGATCCCGTACGTCGATAACATTGAAAAGAACAGCGAGACCAGGACACTTGGACCCTGGGACGCTTTGTGTAAACAGTACCCGAAGCTGCATGTCAAACGCCTCTGGACCTCGCTGAAGCCAGACAAGATAAAGTCGCTCGTTGCCAAGGCTTCGCAGCTGGATAAAGACTACCGGCCACCGAACCTGCTGAACTTTTTCGCGGTATCCAACGGCATCGAAGACAACGCCGAGGACATTTCCAAGATACTGATGCACTGGCCGACGGTAGACTATGCATACGTCGAAGGTGGGCCGGTGCAGCCGCCACTGGTGAATCCCGCAGACGACCCACGCTGGGCCAACCAAGGATACCTGGATCCTGCACCCGATGGCATCGACGCGGAATATGCATGGAATTTCCCAGGCGGCGATGGACAAGGACAGCATTTTGTGGACATGGAGCAAGGCTGGACACTGAATCATGAAGATCTCGTCGCCAAGGGCATCACCCTGCTGTCCGGAGTCAACCAGGCTTACTTTGGCCATGGTACCGCCGTATTGGGCGAAATCGGCGCAGTGGACAATACGATCGGCTGTATCGGTATCACGCCCGAACTGGCTAAGGTCAACGTAGTCAGCCAGTACCGCTCCGCCGCCGTATACGATACCGCCGATGCCATACTGGATACCGTCGCGGCGCTCGACTTCGGCGACGTATTGCTGCTGGAGGCCCAAACCAACTACGGCGGTTACTCTATGGTCCCTGTCGAAGTGGAAAATGCCGTGTTCGAGGCCATTCGTCTTGGCACCGCACTTGGAATCACCATCGTCGAAGCAGCCGGTAACGGCGGCAATGATCTCGATGCCTTTACCAACCTCATGGGACAACAGGTATTGAACCGGGGCAGCCTGGACTTTCGCGACTCCGGTGCCGTCATGGTGGGCGCTGCGAGTTCCTCCACGCCACACACCCGCATGGGGTTTTCGAACTTTGGCACGCGTATCGACTGTTACGGCTGGGGTGAAAATATCGATACCACCGGTGACGGCTGGACCGGCAACACGACGACCGCCTATACCTCGAATTTCGGCGGCACCTCCGGCGCGTCACCGATGATCGCCGGGGCAGCGCTGGCGTTGCAGGGTATCGCAGAAAATGATCCGAGTCTTGGATATCGTTTTTCACCAGGACAAATGCGCACCATGCTGTCGGACCCAGCGACCGGCACCTTGTCATCCAATCCGCCGGTGGACTTGATCGGTGTGATGCCGAACCTGCGCGCGATCATTGACGGCAACGTGTTGAACATCTCTCCCGATCTCTACATACGTGACTATGTCGGTGATACGGGAGACCCTCACTCTGGAAGTATCTCGGCCAGCCCGGACATCATACTCCAGCCCATGCCAGTGGCTGGCAGCCCCCAGGCAGCCTATGGTGAAGGCAGCGGCACCGAGAACAGCAACATGCTGGGCTTCGAGGCGGAGCTCGGCCAGGACAACTACATCTATGTCCGTATGCGCAATCGCGGCGGCAGCGCCGCGGCGAATGTCACTGCGACCGTCTACTGGTCTCCAGTCTCGACACTGATCACCCCGGACCTGTGGAACTTCATCGGTACGGCTACCCTGCCCAACGTCAACAACGGTGAGGTGCTGACGGTCAGCGATGCGATACAGTGGACGGCGGCTGAAATACCAGCGGAAGGGCACTACTGCTTTGTCGGCATACTGGGGCACCCTATGGACCCAGCACCCACCCCGGCGGACTTTATGGACTGGGACAATTTTCGGTCCTTCATACGCAACAACAACAATGTCACCTGGCGCAATTTCAATGTCGTCGACAACAATCCCCCCGCAGCGCCAGGTATACCGCCCGGGTTTGCCGCACTGCCCTTTATCGCACCGGGCGCTCCCGACAAGTCCCGGAAAATGCGGCTTGAAATCCATGGCAAGCTGCCTCGCGGTGCGAAAATGATCCTGGAAATGCCGGCGCACCTGGTTGACCTGTTCTTACCAGACCGTATCGCAAATATCGACTTTGACAAAAAGGCAAGAGTGGCCAGGCTGCCACTGAACCCCCATGGTCAGCTTCGGATGCGCGACACGGGATTTCCGGCCAAGTCACGTTCCAAGCTGAGGCTGCTGGTCAAGATACCGGAAAAACTTCGAAACTATCCGTACCAGGTCTATGCGGCGCAATTCTACGGTGACGAAGAGCTCGGCAGGGTCACTTGGCAGCTGACACCGCGCAAGATGATTGATAACTGCCGTAAGGATATGGAAAGGCGCTGTCAATGCTGAAACGGCTTATGCATCGGCCATGATGCGGCATGGGAGAATCGTGTGTAAAGGAATCACCACGTGACACCATTTGATTTGCCTTGGTGGTGGTGCGTACAACGCACCCTACCTTGCTGTGACGGTGCGCGCAGCGCCCCAAAGTAGGGTGCGCCATGCGCACCATTGCATGAACGATGACACGGCATGGAAAAATCGCGTGTGAAAGAATCATGTATAAAAGAATCGCCACGTGATATCATTCGATCTGCCATGGTGTTGGTGCGTACAATGCACCCTACCCCGTCGTGACGGTGCGCGCAGCGCACCAAAGGATTTGCAGTAAGTAAATATCACGCCCCAAAGTAGGGTGCGCTGTGCGCACCACACGCCGTGCACACCAATGTATCCATACGGGAAATTCGTTATCGGGAGGCAACGGAATGAGTGGTTGCTGTGAAGACAGTTGTGCGGTGGAAGCGCTGCACAGCAGGCAGCGAAAAACATTGTATATAGTACTTGGCGTCAACGCCGTGATGTTCCTGGTCATCGTCGCCGCCGCACTCTACGGCAGGTCG
>JALUUZ010000117.1 GCA_027021095.1 Gammaproteobacteria bacterium | reverse complement strand
GGCAAAGTCATCCTGCTGCATCCTGTCCCAGCGGTACAACGGATTGCCCCAGAGCTGGCCGTCTTCAGAAAAGTAGTCCGGCGGCACGCCCGCTACCGTCTCCGGCCTGCCCTCGGCATCGACCGTAAACAGGTCGCGCCTGGCCCAGACCTCGGCGCTGTCGTGTGCCACGAACATCGGGATATCACCAAACATCAGTATATTGCGCTGATTCGCATACTGCTTGAGATCCAGCCACTGCTGATTGACAAGAAACTGCTCGAACCGGGTCACCGCGATCAGCTCTGCCAGCCGGCGGCGTGCCTGCTCCATCGCCGCTGCCTGCCTGTTCTTCAACTCGGCCGGCCAGTCGACCCAATGCCTGCGCTGCTGCGTAGTACGCAGCGCGGTATACAACGCATAGTCGTCCAGCCAGTAGGCCTCTTCGGTGACGAAGCGTTCGAACGCCTGGCGGTCGGCAGCCCCGGCGTGACTGCTGAACCCTTCCCACGCGCGCTGCAACACCCTGTTGCGATAGTCGAGATCCTGCTCGAAACTGCGCGCCTTGTACTGCGGCAACGACTTGAGCCAGCCTTTACGTACGAGTTCGGCAAAGCAGATCAGGCGTGAATCACAGGCAAACACCGACAGGCAGTTATAGGGTGACAGGTCTTCGTGCGTCGGTCCAAGCGGCAAGGTCTGCCAGACACTGAAGCCGGTGCGTTGCAGAAACCCGGCAAAGCGCCTGGCATGGTGGCCGAGCACACCGTTGCTGCCGTTGCCGGGCAACGAGGTCGGATGCAGCAGGATTCCGGAACGGCGCTGATCGAACGGTGACAGGTCTCCGCTGAACACGCTAGACCTTCCCCGGTTTCATCACGCCACCGTGCAGCGCATCGCCCCCGCCCCTGCTTACCGGCTCCGCCAGCGAGTCCGGAGCCACCTGCGACAGAAGTTTGTAGAGATATTCCAACTGCATTCTGTATAACATATCGAAATCCTTTACTGAAACACCGGGGTTGTCATCCCCAAACCACCAGAACCAGTCAGAGGCCTCACAGATCGCCAACTGTTTTTCCAGTCTGCGCAACTTCGACAGGTTGATTTTTCTGCTTGCCAGGACCTTGTCATAGGTTTTCTTCGCTTCGATCAGAAGCTCCCAGGCCCTGTTTTTGTCCCTGTGCCCTATCCAGGTGGAGAAGGTACCATAGACCCAGCTTCCTGCAGTGATCCTGTTCAAGGTATAGGTTTTTATATTCTGTTTTTCCCGCAGACACTCGGAAAACGTCGCCAGCCGCAGGTCCGGATGCTCCGACAGGCGTTTGTACAAGGCCGACAGGAAATAGTAACCGTTTTCCGGGTAATATTCCCAGGCGTTTTCGCCATCCAGGATAATCGACACCAAGGCATTGTGATTGTTCTGCTGTGCCGCGCGGATATTCTGCAGGTGGTGAATCAGGTTCGCCACCGCATCGTCTGCGTGCCAGTCCGAATAGGTAAAGCCGATCTCGTCGGACAGGCCGTCGTCGCGAAAAAAACAGTTGATGCCATCGCGAAACTGGTAAATGCCGTGGGTGCTGTATTCCGGCCCGAGATGCTTGTTCGCGTCCAGGTTGACGCTGTTTTTCAGCACGTTCTCGCCGGTCGCCGTCCACTTGAACCCGGCCTCGTGCAAAAGCTCCAGGGTCTGATCGTTGACCGAGCCCTCGCCGGGCCAGCAGCCTTCCGGCCGAAAACCGAACCGCTTCTCGAAGGTCTTGATGCCCTGACGGATATGCCACAGGGAACGCTCGTAACCACCGGGATAGGCGACCATCGACGGCAACTCGACGTCCGGCCAGGCCTCGCGTGCGGATTTCAGGTCGAGCAGCAGCGGCATGATCGGATGCCCGTAGGGCGTCACCGACAGCTCGACCCGGCCCTGCTGATGCAGTTTTTTATAACGCTTGACGATCGAGCCGACCAGTTCACCGATCAACTGCAGCAGGCCGACCCGTTCCTGGTAGGAAAAACCGGTTCGTTTCGCCATCAGCCCCTGCACGAAGCGGTTGGTGCGCTTGACCGACTCACCAAGCCAGGCGATGTGGTACCAGACCACCAGGTCGGAAAAATAATTGTCGTTTACATGCTGCAGGTATTCCGGATGTGCGAGCAGGATCCGGCCGAAGTCAGCCAGCTGGCGGTAGTGTTCGAAGCGGTTGATCAGCCTGTCCTGGTTGGCGCGCAGGCAGGCATGCACGATGTTCTTACGGTCGTCGACCGACTTGATTCTTTTCTTGACCAGTGTCGCCAGCAACGGGTCTTTGAGCCTGGGGCCGACACTGATCCATTTGTTCGGGATAAAACGCAGGTAGCTGCTGATGTTCGACGCATAGTCGTCTATTTGATCGAGCAGCGTCGGCGTGAAATTGACCACCGCCTTGGCCCCTTCGCACTGCTCCAGGTGCCAGACCATGTCGACATAGTCCTTGATTGCATGCAGATAGGTCCATGGCAGGACATAGCGCTGGTGCACCGGGTCGAGATAATAAGGCTGGTGCATGTGCCAGCACAACACGATTTTCAAACGTTGATCATTAGCGGACATGATGAATCTCCTGTCCCAGGGACTCCGGCGTCACCAGTACGATCCCCTTGTCGGTGACGGTGAATCGTTCCAGGTCTTCTTCCGGGTCGACCCCGATCCTGGTCTTGGGGGGAATGGTGCAGCTCTTGTCGATCACCGCATTGCGAATATCGCAATGGCGCCCGATCTTGACATCCGGCAGGATCACGGAGTTGGTCACCTTGGTATAGGAGCTGACCCGGACATTGGAAAACAGCAGTGAATGGACCACCGTAGCACCCGACACCAGGCAGCCTCCGGATACCATCGAGTCGACCGCCAGGCCGCGCCGGTCGTCATCGTTGAACACGAATTTTGCCGGTGGCAGCTGTTCCTGGTAGGTCCAGATCGGCCACTCCTCGTCATACAGGTTCAACTCCGGTTCGATATCGATCAACTCGATGTTTGCCGACCAGAACGCATCGACGGTCCCCACGTCACGCCAGTAGGCCTTCTGCAGTGGATTGGTGCTTTCGAACGGGTAGCACATGACCCGGTATTTCGGGATCAACGGTGGAATGATGTCATGACCGAAGTCATGCGAAGAGGTCTCCGAGTCGGCGTCCTTGATGATCTGCTCGTACAGGAAATCGGTATTGAACACATAGATCCCCATCGATGCAAGACTGGTATCCGGTTTTCCCGGCACCGTATCCGGCTGACTTGGTTTCTCGGTGAACTTGACCACCCTGCCGTCCGCGCCGATGCCCATCACCCCGTAGCCCTTGGCGTCTTCGCGCGGCACCTCG
>JALUUZ010000116.1 GCA_027021095.1 Gammaproteobacteria bacterium | reverse complement strand
GCGATGGAACAGAAGCCGCTGTGGATCGCAGACCGTGAACCTTTGATCTACCCGCCCCAGGCAGCTTCCCCGCCGCCCGGTTGAGTTTCCCAATCCGGTTACAGCTGATCGATGGACTGTTTGAACTGTGCCAGGGCCTGGCCGCGGTGGCTGATCGCGTTTTTGACTTCAGCGGGCAGTTGTGCCGATGAGCATTGGTGGGTGGGTACCCAGAAGACCGGGTCATAACCAAAGCCGTTGTCGCCCTGCGGCGCGAACAGGATACGGCCTTCCCAAGTGCCTTGGTAGACTTTCGGTGTCGGGTCCTGGGGGTGGCGCAGATAGACGATCACACACTGGAACCGCGCGCTGCGCTGTGGTTCAGGGATGTCCTGCAGTGCCTCGAGCAGCTTTTGCAGGTTTTCCTGGTCGGACGCACCGGGTCCCGCATAGCGTGCTGAATAGATCCCCGGCGCACCGTCGAGTGCATCGACCTCCAGCCCGGAGTCATCGGCGATCGCGGGCAGCCGGGCCAGGGCCGAGGCATGGCGTGCTTTGATCAACGCGTTTTCGATGAAGGTCAGCCCGGTTTCCTCTGCGTCGGTGACCGCGAACTCGGACTGCGGCACCGCGGTAAGACGTGCGCCGTCGAGAATGGCCTGGAGTTCACGTAATTTGCCCTGGTTGTTGCTGGCGAGAACGATTTTTTTCATTGCCGGGTTCAGCCTGTGAGCTCGACCGCCAGTGCGTCACGTTGTGCCGCGAGCAGTGTGGTGATGCCGCTGCTGGCATAGTCAAGCATGGTGTTGAGTTCCTGCATGTCGAACGCATGCCCTTCTGCGGTACCCTGTACCTCGATAAACTGTCCCTTGTCGTTCATGACCACGTTCATGTCGGTTTCCGCGCTGGAGTCTTCGGCATAGTCCAGGTCGAGTATCGCGGCGCCCTGGTAGATACCGACCGATACCGAGGCCACCTGGCTGTGCAAGGGGTTGGTGTCGATACGGCCTTCACGCAGCAGGTACTGAACTGCGTCGGCCAGTGCGACATAGCCGCCGGTGATCGAGGCGGTGCGTGTGCCGCCATCCGCCTGGATCACATCACAGTCGATGATGATCGAACGTTCTCCTAACAGCCGGGTATCGGTGACCGCGCGCAGCGACCGCCCGATCAGACGCTGAATCTCCATCGTGCGCCCGCCCTGTTTGCCACGCGAGGCTTCGCGGTGCATCCGGCTGCCGGTGGAGCGGGGCAGCATCCCGTATTCTGCGGTGACCCAGCCTACCCCCTGGCCGCGCAAAAAAGCGGGTGCCCGGTCTTCGATCGACGCGGTGCAGATCACCTTGGTGTCGCCGAATTCGACCAGGACCGAGCCTTCGGCGTGCTTGGTATAGCCGCGGTGGATCCTGACTTCACGCATCTGGTCTTGCTGTCTGCCACTTGGTCTCATGATATTCCTTAGCATGTCAATTGCGAATCGATCGCCGGGAGGACAGTATAACAAAACCGGAGAGTTATTTTTTGTTGAATTCCTGCTGATAACGTGACCAGGCTGTCTCGATCTCCTGGACTGCGCGTTCGAGCTCGGATGCAGGCCCGGTGGCGTTGGTCTCGCTGCCTGCCGTGCGGTGCGTGGTCACTGCATCGATCAGTTTGAACACCACGGCCGAGACATTGTCGCAGTGAGGGTAGTTGCGCCGGGTGACCTGCTCCATCAGTGTCTCCAACTGGCGTTCGAGATTCCGGCAGCTGCCGAGGGCATGAAAGTCTGACGCCGGCGTGGACTGCCAGAGCCCATCGGTACACAACAGGAGTACATCGTTCTGCAGCAGAGGCACTGGGGGCTGGACGCTGATGTGCGGGAATTTTTTGTTGATGCCCAGGCAGCTGGTGACATAGTGACGCATCGGATGGGTACGGGCTTCGGTACTGCTCAGTGCGTTGTGACGTACCAGGTGGGCGACATAGGAATGATCCTCGGTACGAAAGAGAATCTCGTTGGCGCGTAGATGGTACAGCCGGCTGTCGCCACAGTGGGCCCAGCTGGCCCGGTTTTCGTGGACCAGGCAGCAGACACAGGTCGTACACGGAGTCTGTACCCGGTTTTCGCCGAGCAGGCGGATTTCAGCGTGGGCATACTGGATCGAACGCCGCAGAAAATCCACTTCCCCCATGGCGGTGATGTTGGTGTGCTGAAAGGCGTCGCTCATCACGTCGATGAATTTCTGTGCCGCGAGTTCGCCTCTCTTCCTGCCCCCCATGCCGTCAGCGAGCAGCAGCAGTATCGTGTTGTTTTTTTTCAGGATTGCACAGCGGTCCTGGTTGCTGGCACGGTCTCCAAGGCGGCTGGACTGGACGGCGACATACTTCATCAGCAGGAACGCTTCAGTTTGCGTGGTTCCGCTGCCGTGCTGACCGGAAACAGTTCCGGGCTGTGTTCCCACAGGTCGGAGACATCCTGTGGCCGCAGTTCCGGATCGAGTTCCATGCACCAGTCGATGACGCGCAGCAGTTTCAGTGGATAATGTTTTTTGTACAGTTGTTCCATCGGCACCAGTGTTTCGCATTCGTGCCGGCTGTGTGCAGACAACGGCGGCTTGCCGGTGATGCATGAGCGCATCGTCGCGCCGATTGCATACAGGTCGGTCCAGGGGCCGACATAGCCGGTACGGTTGTATTGTTCGATCGGTGCATAGCCGCTGGTCAAGACATGCCCGGGCTGATGCAGGCGGCTGAGTTCACGCCGGTGCACCGAGCCGAAATCCAGCAGCAGCGGCAGCCCACCGGGCCGGATATGGATGTTGCCAGGCTTGATGTCCAAGTGCAGGTAGCCGTTGTCGTGGACCTCTTTCAGCCCTTCCAACAGCGGTGGGAATACGGTCAGCAGAAACTTTTTGCTCAGCATGCCATCGTGCCGCTTGATATAGGCCTCGAGGTTTTTGCCCTTGTGGTATTCCATGACGAGATAGACAGTGCCGTTGGCACGGAAGAAGTTGATGACGTTGACGATATGCGGATGCTTGAGATTGCTGAGCGTACTTGCTTCCTGGAAAAACAGCATACGGCCCTTGCGCAGTAATTTTTCAGCCGTGCTGGAGATGGGTACGACCATGTTGTTGCGCAGACGCTTGGCTTGTGACTTTGGCAAGTACTCCTTGATGACTACCTTGTTGCGGGTCTGTTTGTCGATCGCAAGATACACGACACTGAAACCACCTGCGCTGATAGGTTTTACGACAATATAGTGGTCCAGTAATGTGCCACTGGGTAAGCAGTCCTGTGGGGTTGCCATTTGCGTCTATTCACCCGCTGAGTATAAAGTCTACATTCGTCCTGTTGTCTGTCGGCCTTGTTACACCGTCTGCAGCCTCAGGTTGTAAAATATCTGTTCCTGCATTGCAGGGAGCTGTTACACTTGTAACTGGCTCGGAACTTCTGCCATGAACCGTTCAGAGCCTGTGTTGGGGTTATCGGTGTCCCCCGGGCACCTGTTTCTTTTACATTACTGCGGTTGGTGTTTTTTGTGATGCTGATAATGAATACATTACAGCGGTGCCCGTTAATCTGTTATCGGCAAAACTGGAAGGTGACTTGATATGATTCGGAGCATGACCGCCTACGCGCGAGGCCAGGTGGAGTTGGAACCGGGTGTGATTACCTGGGAGCTGCGCTCGTTGAATGCCAGGTACCTGGAAGTACACATGAAGCTGCCGGAAGAATGGAGGCCGCTCGAGGTCAAGGCGCGTGAGCTTATTGCCGGTGTACTCAGACGCGGCAAGGTGGAATGCAATTTTCGTTTCCAGCGTAACAGCAGCGAGGCGCCAAACCTTGTTCTCAATGAGGCTTTGGTGCGAAAGCTGGCCGAACTGAGTGACCAGGTGGCACAGATGAACATGGGGGCCACGGCGCCGAGCAGTATCGACGTGCTGCGTTGGCCGGGGATGGTGATCGAGGAGGAACAGGACTGGTCGTCACTCAACGATGAAATTCTTACCGTGCTGAAAAGTACGCTGGATGAACTGGTCAGGATGCGTGAGAGTGAAGGCCGGCGCTTGGGCGAAACGATCCTGGAACGTTGTACCCAGGTAGGTGAACTGTCACGCAAAGCACGGGAATTTGCCCCGGCAATACGTAGTGGATTGAAGCAACGGCTGTTGAAGCGGCTGGCCGAACTCAGTATGAAGGTCGATGATGAGCGCATGGAGCAGGAGATCGCGATGCAGTTGCAGCGTCTCGATGTCGACGAGGAACTGGACCGCCTGGACAGCCATATCGAAGAAGTCAGGAAAACCCTGCAGCGGTCTGATTCGATCGGCAGAAAACTCGATTTTTTGATGCAGGAGCTCAACCGCGAGGCCAACACGCTGGGCGCCAAGGCGGCCAGCCTGGACATCACCGAGATATCGGTTGAACTCAAGGTGCTGATCGAGCAGATGCGTGAGCAGGTACAGAATATCGAATAACAGTTTTTCATGCACGGAGTCACTATGCAAAAGCAGCCATGCAGCCAAGGGTCAGCCTGCCCAGGAAATCTCTACGTCGTCTCGGCACCATCAGGGGCCGGTAAAACCAGCCTGGTCAAGGCGCTGCTGGAGCGAGACCGCCAGGTGACGGTCTCGGTGTCGCATACCACGCGTGCGCCCAGGCCGGGTGAGCAGCATGGCAAGGATTATTATTTTATCAGTGACGAGGAATACCAGGCACTGCTCGACAGCCAGTCGTTTATCGAGACCGCCAGGGTGTTCGACTATTACTACGGGACCGAGCGCACCCAGGTCCAGCAGAAGCTCGACCAGGGACTGGATGTGATTCTTGAAATCGACTGGCAGGGTGCGCGGCAGGTCAGGGCGAGTTACGATGGCGTGATGTCGATCTTTATTCTGCCGCCTTCCCGGCAGGCGCTCGAGTCGCGGCTCCGGGGCAGGGGGCAGGACAGCATGGAGGTCATTCAGCGCCGGATGCGTGATGCACGCAGTGAGACTTCGCATTACCAGGAGTATGACTATCTCGTGGTCAATGACGACTTTGATCTCGCACTCGAGCAGCTGGCCGCCGTTTTTACCGCCAACAGGTTGAGGTACCCGGTCCAGGCGGTGCGCTTGCAGCACCTGCTCGACAGTTTGTTGGATTATTCTGCGGATTAACGTAGAATAAGAAAGTAGAGGCGGCACGCCTCGTGGCGGATGTTTCTGCTGTAGTAACTGGATAACTTGCGGGAAGCACGGCAGCTGTCAGCTCCGGAACACAGACCGGCCGGCGTTCCCGATGCAACGTGATTTTGGAGATCAGAATGGCTCGAGTAACTGTGGAAGACTGCTTGGAACACGTGGACAACAGGTTTCAGCTGGTGCTGGTGGCCAGCAAACGGGCCAGGCAACTGGTGCAGGGAAAGGAACCTTTGCTGCCATGGGAGAATGATAAACCCACAGTGATGGCGTTGCGTGAAATCGCAGAGGGCTATATCGACGCTTCGGTGCTGGACGAGGACAGCATGGCTGCGGAGGAGGCCCAGCCTGGCGAGAACCCGTCCGAACTCAAAGAGGTGATCGAGGCATTGCCCAGTAATCAGTAACGGAGTTTTTCAGCGGCACAGCAGGACGTCTAATACCCTTGTTCGGGCGACTTCTGAATCAGATCAGAGTTTCCGTGTTTTTTATATGGGATAGCGTTGACTGCAGACCAGCTAACAGAATACCCGAATTTTTTTCGTGTAAGCGATTTATGCAGCTTGCTCGAATCTTATTTATCCGAAGAACAAGTCAAAGAAGTCTATAGAGCCTACCTGTTCGGTGCCGAGGCACACGATGGGCAGCACCGGAAGTCCGGTGAACCCTACATTACCCACCCGTTGGCGGTTGCCAAGATCCTGGCCGATATGCGCATGGACTACCACAGCATCATGGCGGCAGTGCTGCATGATGTCATCGAAGACACGGAAACCGTAAAAGAGCATATTCAATCGGATTTCGGCGAGGAAGTTGCGGAGCTGGTCGATGGGGTCAGCAAGATTACGCAGATCCGTTTCAATTCCGATGCCGAGGCGCAGGCCGAAAACTTCCGCAAGATGATGCTGGCCATGGTGCGTGATATCCGTGTGATCCTGATCAAGCTTGCAGACCGGTTGCACAATATGCGTACCATCGGCGTGATGCCGCCAAACAAACGCCGCCGGATTGCGAAAGAAACACTGGAGATCTATGTGCCGCTGGCAAACCGCCTGGGGATGAATACGATGCGCCTGGAGCTGGAAGACCTGGGGCTGGCGGCGCTCTACCCGACACGGGCCAGGGTGCTGCGTGAGGCGGTGGTCAGGGCGCGTGGGAACCGCAAGGAAGTGATCAAGAAAATCGAGACCAGTATCAAGCGCCGTCTGCACCAGGAGAACCTGACCGGCGAGGTGATCGGGCGCGAAAAGCATCTTTACAGTATCTACAAGAAAATGAAAGACAAGCGCCTTGCCTTTCAGGAAGTGTTCGATGTCTATGCCTTTCGCATTATCGTCGACCGGGTCGATACCGCCTACCGGGTGCTGGGTGCGATGCACAATCTGTACAAGCCGGTCCCCGGACGTTTCAAGGACTATATCGCAATTCCCAAGGCCAATGGTTACCAGTCGCTGCATACGGTATTGTTCGGACCGTACGGGGTGCCGATCGAGATCCAGATCCGTACCGAGGAAATGGACAAGGTGGCCGAATCCGGTATTGCGTCGCACTGGCTGTATAAAACCTCGAATACCAATGTCAGCAACACCGAGGCCAATACCCGCAAATGGCTGCACAATGTGCTCGAGATCCAGAAAAGCGCAGGCAACTCGATGGAATTCATCGAGAACGTAAAAATCGACCTGTTTCCCGACGAAGTCTATTTGTTTACCCCGAAAGGCGAGATCCTGGTATTACCGCGTGGCGCCACGGCGGTGGATTTTGCCTATGCCGTGCATACCGATATCGGCAACACCTGTATCGCCTGCCGTATCGACCGGCGCCTGCTGCCGCTGCGCACGCCGCTGTTTACCGGTCAGACAGTGGAAATCATTACATCCGAAGGCGCAACGCCGAATCCCGCCTGGCTCAACTTCGTGCATACCGCCAAGGCACGTTCCAATATACGTTCCTACCTGAAGAACCTGCAACAGGAGGAGGCGGTCAAGCTTGGGCGGCAGATGCTGGACCGGGCCTTGTCCAGAATTTCCAAGCCGTTGGATGAGTACAAGAAAAAGGAGATCAAGCCGGTATTGAAGGAGTACAACTACAAAAAATTGAAACACCTGCTTGCCGATATCGGTCTTGGTAACAAGCTGGCCCCATTGGTGGCACAGAAATTTATCCAGGACGAGGAGCGCACCAAGCTTAAACGTAAAGAAAGGAAAAAGCTCAAAAGCAAGACGGTCGAGCCGCTGCTGATCAAGGGCACCGAAGGCATGGTGGTCAGTTTTGCAAAGTGCTGTCATCCGATTCCGGGGGATGCGATTATCGGGTTTGCGACGACCGGCAAAGGCATCGTGATCCATACCGATGCCTGCAAGAACCTTGGGGACTACAAAAAAGCCCGCGACAAGCTGGTCGAGGTGGATTGGGAACCTGGGATCGACCGTGATTTCCTGGCCGATCTGCGCCTCGATGTGGCCAACAGGCGTGGTGTGCTGGCGGTGATCGCGGCGTCCATCTCCGAGATGGATTCGAACATCGAAAACATCGCGATGGCGGAACGTGACGGCATCACCACGTCGATGGACATTACCCTGACCGTGCGTAACCGTCGACATCTGGCGAGAATTATAAGAAGATTACGGACCAACCGGTCTGTGACCAAGATTGCCCGGCGCAAAGGTTGACGGGCGGCTTGCAGCAGACGGTCGCCCTGGAATCAACCCTACAGGAGTCTGCAGTGAGTAAAGAAATTATCAGTACCCCGAATGCACCCCAAGCGATTGGCACTTATTCCCAGGCGGTCAAGTCCGGCAGCACGGTTTACCTGTCAGGGCAGATTGCACTGGACCCGGCGACCATGGAAATAGTCGGTGAGCAGGATATCGCCGCGCAGATTCACCGCGTATTCAAAAATCTGTCGGCAGTCGCCGTTGCAGCCGGCGGTACGTTGTCTGACATCGTCAAGCTCAATATCTACCTGACCGACCTTGGTAATTTTCAGACCGTCAACCAGGTCATGGCGGAATATTTTACCGAGCCTTATCCAGCCCGGGCCGCGGTGGGTGTCGCGGCGCTGCCCAAGGATGTCGGCGTGGAAATGGATGCGGTGATGGAGCTTTGACAGCGCGCCATCCGCTGATAAAAAAGGGGCCGAACCTATAATTCGATTTACTCCTTACTAGAAGTAAATTGAGCTATAGGCCAGCCCCTTTGTGTGGCTGCACGCTCTGCCTTGGACCCTTTTGCTGAAGCAAGGTTCGCTGATCGCTGTTCTGCTTCAGGATCCTGAGTCTGAGAGCCACACGGAAATCCCGGCAAACAATCCTGTGATGCCTCCAAGTACAGCGCCGATGAATCCCATCAAGCTGGCACCGACCGCCGCCGCGATCAGGCCGGCAAGCAGGATACAGCAAAAGTACAGGATCGCCGGGTTGTAGTGGTGATTGCTCAACATCGGTCTTGCCTCCGGTTTCAGCGGGCACTGTGCAGTGCCCGCTGGATACCTGTGTGTCGGATTTTAGTACTCGATGGTTTCTTCTGTTTCCACGGTGGTGCCGTCAGGATAGACTTCGACGGTGCCATGTGGAGCCGGTGCATGTGTTTCGTACTCTGAGTAGTGCCTGTTGCGGTGAGAGTTGGCAATCGCACCGAGGATACCCAGGCCGATAATGGTGTTACGGATACGTACATGTTTCTTTCCGGCGGCTGCCTGATCGATAGTCGCGATATTTGCTGCGACCAGTGCAATCGTTGCTACCACAGCAGTTTTTATTGACTTTTTCATGGTGACCTCCAAAGCGTTTGCTAGAATGATAAACTCTGTTTAGCTTGTGTTTAACTCTGTGTCGCAGCGCCGGGGATGAGGGTTCATACAAAAAACAGTTTTATCGTGTTGTTGCCGGTCTGACTTTACCCAGTTGAAAAACCAGGTTTTTACTACGGAATTGTACCTGTTCCGGCCATGACTGGCCGTCAGCCGGGTTTGCGGTCCGCGGTACACTGCTGACCTTGGCAGCCATGGCGCAACGCCACCGCCTCGTCAGTGGTGTGCCACCTCGGCATCGCGGTAGTGCGAATCGATCCAGCATCGTGGAAGTGCTTCGCCTGAACAGAAAACCAGGCCGGTTTTTGTAAAACGTTGAGGATCGGGAAGCTCTTCACCTACGTTGAAACGGCCGGTAAAGTCATTCAGTTCAGGATTGATCAACTCCTGGATGTTCAACACTTCGACCAGATGCCCTGTTTGCCTGTCTTTTAGCAACATAGGAACCTCCACTTGCGTTCTGTTATATTGTCTCGTATTTCCGTCATATTTGGAATGATCCAGGTCAAGGCAGCCGGGTTTGCTTTTAACGCCTGTTTGTTTGTGTACGCATCGTCCCTGAACGGCGGGTGGCACGAGGCCTGTTCGAGGCAGGTGCCCAAGCCCCTGTGCCAGTTGTAAAATGTGCCGGCGTGCGGTTGTGCATTGTCTGGGCAGCCGCTATGATAGTCAGCATTGTCATAGTTTCTGGAGAGTTGGTGATGAAGAAAGTAGTCATGTTGATTTTGGTTTCAGGTGTGCTGTTTCTGGCAGGTTGTACCTGGGTCAAACTGGAAAAGACTGCGCGGCAGGTGGATGTCGTCAAACCCCGCTATGTCAAGAGCTGTGAATATCTCGGTATGGTCAGCGGCAAGGTGTTCACCGGCGCGATCGGGATCAATCGCAGCGCCAGAAAAATCACCGAGGAAATACAGACCATCGCGCGCAACAATGCAGCCGATATGGGGGGTGACAGTATCGTGCCGGCATCGCGTATCGTCAATGGCAGACAGAAGTTCAAGGTCTACCGCTGTGGGCACTGAGTGGACGGAGCTGTGCCGTGTCGTACCGGCATGCCTGAGAGAATTAGACTGACACCAAAACCCTGGTCCTGTCCAGGGTTTTGTCGTCCTGGCCTCGAGGAAATTGTGTGATGTTGAAACTGAACCGGCTGTATCCCTGCTTGCAGGCGGTCAGTCTGCTGCTTGCTTGTGTGCTGTCTGCCGCTGCCGTTGTGCAGGCCGCAGTGGTGAAAAAGCCGCCGGGTTATGCAGTGGCTTCAGCGCATCCGCTGGCGACCCGCGCCGGCCTGGAGATCATGCGTAAAGGTGGCAATGCCTTCGATGCCGCGGTTGCGGTTTCCGCGGTGCTCGCGGTGGTCGAGCCGTACAGTTCAGGACTTGGCGGCGGCGGATTCTGGTTACTGTACCAGCAGCAGTCACAGCGCAGCGTGATGATCGACGGGCGTGAAAAGGCGCCGCTGGCGGCGCACAAGGCGATGTACCTGGACAGCAATGGCAATATCAGGAAAGGGGCGTCGATCAATGGCCCGCTGGCGGCAGGTATTCCGGGGCAGCCGGCAGCGCTGGTACATATTGCCCGGCGCTATGGGCGCCTGCCACTGACAGTCACGCTGGCGCCGGCCATCAGGCTGGCCGAGCAGGGCTTCAGGGTGGACAGGATTTACCGGCGGATGGCCGCTTTTCGACGTAAAGCGCTGCGGGCGTCGAAAGATGCTGCACGTATTTTTCTACGCCAGGGGAAGGTTCCTGACGAGGGGACGCTGATCGTTCAGCAGGACCTGGCTGCGACCTTGCGATCGATCGCGGCGCATGGCAACAAGGGGTTCTATGCAGGAGAAGTTGCGCGCAAGCTGGTTGCAGCCAGCAAAAAGCATGGTGGTGTGTGGACCTTGCAGGATCTTGCCGGTTACCGGGTCGTCGAACGCCGGCCTTTGCAGCTGCGCTATAACCGGCTGCGGATCACCACCGTGGTGCCGCCGTCGTCCGGCGGGATAGTCATCGCGCAGATACTGAATATGCTGGCTGCGAAAGCGGGCAGAGGATTCGACAAGCTTGGCACGGTGCAGCGGATTCACCTGCTCGTCGAGGCCATGCGCCGTGCCTACCGTGACAGGGCACGTTACCTGGGGGACAGCGATTTCGTCAAGGTCCCGGTCAAAAGGTTGAGCAGCCGGCAGTATGCCAGGCAGTTGGCTGGTGATATCCTGCCGGGCAGGGCCACCCCGAGCAGCCGGCTGCCGGTCTCCGGCAATGCAGCCAAAATTCGCCACCACACCACGCATTTTTCGATTATCGATCGCCAGGGTAACCGTGTCGCCGCCACACTGAGCATCAATTACCCGTTCGGGTCGGGTTTTGTGGCTGCAGGGACAGGGGTGCTGCTGAACGATGAGATGGATGATTTTTCCAGCAAGCCGGGCAGCCCGAACGTCTATGGGTTGATCGGTACGCAGGCCAATGCGATTGCTCCCGGCAAGAGGCCGTTGTCGAGCATGTCGCCCAGTTTTATCGAATCGGACAGCAGGGTGGCGATTGTCGGCACACCCGGTGGGAGTCGAATCATTACCATGGTGTTACTGGCGATCCTGGATTTCGAGCGTGGCGCGAGTGCGGCGCAGATTGTCGCCGGCAAACGTTACCACCATCAATACCTGCCGGATGTCATTCAGCATGAGCCTGGTGCTTTTAGCCCCAGTGTCGAACGGGGACTGTTGAAAAAAGGACATAAGTTACGGAAAATCGAATCCGGCTTTGGTAATATGCAGATCATTGTATGGGACAAAAACAACGACAGCCTGGATGTTGCCAGTGATCCGCGCGGTATCGGTAAGGCCGAAGCGGTTGAATAGACAGTTCACACAGGAATTTTTCGGGAGGAGACAGCGATGAATGCACTGAGAGCTCTTTTTCTTACGATGGCTGTTTTTATCTTGCTGGGGATCTGGCTGACGGGGTTCGCCAACGTGCATTGGTTTCTGTATGTGCCGCCGGCGATGCTGGCATTTGCCGGGATTACCGGGATCTGCCCGGGGCTGAAGATTTTACGTAAACTCGGCTTGAAAGACAGCCCGCTGTAGCACGCAGCAGTGGCAGGCGGTGTTTGCGTGTGGTCAGACGTAGTGTTTTGCTTTGGGCAGTCCCAGTTTCCGGTTGCGCGCCTGCTGGGTCACGACACCACGGATTCTGTAGTTTGACACCAGCTTGATCTCCGGGTGCTTGGGGTTTTCAGCGATCAGGTAGGCCTGTTCGTCACGCACTTCGAAGCGCCGGAAGTACACCTCACCTTCGTAGTCTGCAACGACATAGGAGCCATGCGTGTGGGGATAGTCCGGATCGATGATGATCACTGCACCTTCCTTGAACTCAGGTTCCATATGATCACCGTAGACCATTAGTGCGAAGGGCGCACGCCTGGCACAGCCGCCTTCATCCATCATGTCGTTGTGCATGGTTGTTCCTGTTTCCTGGTAACGATTAAAATATAGCGGTTATTGGGTTCGGGTAAACAAGGGTGCAATATAAACAAAAACGGCAATGAATTCAATCGACCGCCGTGGTTGGTGGTCGTGTCACGGAGACAGTAGCAGCAGTATTGCTGTGGAAACAGTGTAGACCAGAGAGGAGAACTGGGGTGAGCGTATCAGAACAAAAAAGGGTTAGTGTAATAAAGTTTGGATTTATCGGGATATTTTTCGGGTTGTCGCTGATCACCAGTGCCGTGCTGGCCAGCCAGACAGTGCAACTGGTGGTGTTTCAACGTACCAGCGAACCGATACCGGAAACACAGAATGCTCTCAACCTGTACCTGGGGGACATTACCCAGGGGCAGGTCCTGCTGTCGGTGGGCGAACACACTACCAGCGATATAGTCAAACGGATCTCGGTCACGCGGGGAGACATAGTGCGCTTCGAATACCAGACCCGCAGTTACAGTATGAAGATACTGCGGCTGGTCAACCGCCTGACCGGGCCGGATTTCGCGGTCATCGAGTTGACTTACTGATGCCGGCCGTGCTCAGGTCTGGCACTTGCTGCAGTAAAAAGTATTGCGCTGGTTGGCATATACATTTTTGATCGGTGCCGTGCAACGCGGGCAGGGTTCCCCGCTGCGGCCATAGACCTTGAACTGCAGTGCAAAGTAACCGGGCTGGCCGTCGGTGCCGGTAAAATCGCGAATACTGGAACCGCCGCATTCGATTGCCTGGGCAAGCGTGGACTTGATGGCCGTTGCCAGCACTTGGTAACGCTGCCGGCTGATGCGTCCTGCCTGGCGCAGCGGGTGGATACCGGCGGCAAACAAGGCCTCGTTTGCATAGATATTGCCGACGCCGGCCAGTTTGCGGCTGTCCATGATCAGCGCTTTGACATGCCGTCTCTTGTGGCGTGCGTGCCGATACAAGTAGTCGCCGTCGAATTCGGCCGACAGCGGCTCGAGGCCGGCGTTGGCCAGGCGGGGATGCCGCAGTGGATCCTGGCTGCTCCACAATATTGCGCCGAAACGTCTCGGGTCACGGAAGCGCAGTGCCGAGTCGTCGGCAAAGACCATTTCAAAATGATCATGCGGGCCAGGTGTTTCCCCAGCAGCAGGCAGGATACGCAGGCTGCCGGACATACCAAGGTGGATGATCACACAATGGGTTGCGGTTCTGAGCAGCAGGTACTTGGCGCGGCGTTCGACCGCGATGATCTGCTGGCCAGGCAGCAGGCGTGTCACCGCGGACGGAACCGGCCAACGCAGTCTGCGCTGGCGAACGATTACCCTGCTGACGGTTTTGCCGACCACATGCGGCTCGATGCCACGCCGCGTGGTTTCGACTTCAGGTAATTCAGGCATGCTTTACCTTAACAACTCAATCCTGGTTTGCCAAGTGAAGTCACGCAGTATCGGCCGCCAGCCTGTTTTCATGTTGGCCGTGTTCGGCGGCAGAGCTGTTTTCTATTGGTGTGACAAGTGACAGCTTGTGACTGGCGACACGAAACGTGGCAACCATACCCCAGTCGAAGGCCAGGTAGTCGTTTTCGATGCCATCGCCAAAGATCACGCCGCCATCGTTGAGTTCGGAACGTAGTCGCAGCGGATTGTGTTTGTCAACCAGTCCGGAGGTCAGCCCGGTAAACGTTGAAACACTCGGGAATGCCTCACGCACGTAAAAGGCGAGCTTGTCCTCTTCCGGCAAAGGCAGGCGCAGCCTGTCATGACGCTCGCGATGAATCGAGCGTGCCCAGCCGGTTGCGCCGGTGCCGGTAGTGACGACGACACCGGACGATGAATGGCGTTCTGTTTTGTCACCCAGCTGAATCGTGTAGCGCGCCGACTGGTGACTTTTATGCCCAATGAACAGCTCGTTCAAGGCATAAAGCTGCTGGCCGTCGTCCAACTCGACCTGCGCCATGGTGCGGTGTTGGACGCCGACGTCGTTGTGCATGGCCTGCACCAGGATCTTTGTGGCTTGTTCGCAGGAGAAAGGCACCAGGATGCCGTCATATAGATCTTTGTCAGGGTTGACACCGATGACACGCTGTCCGCTGAGATACTTGGCGGTGTTGGCCACCAAGCCATCCTGCCCGACCGCGACGATCAAATCCCCGGGCTCGAACAAAAACCGGTCCAGTTCCTGCCGTTTTAGCAGGTTGCGGCGCCAATCGCCGGGAATGGCGGAGATGAGTCTATGCAATGCGGACCGGTGCTGTTTGTCGCGTTCTTCGATCAAGTCGATGGACTGACCACGCTCGGCGAGGAAAAACTCAGCCTGGCCACGGGTGGCGTGCCGCGCGAGCAGTTGTTCGTATTCTGTTTCACGCGTGACGATCACGACCCGTGGTACGAGG
>JALUUZ010000115.1 GCA_027021095.1 Gammaproteobacteria bacterium | reverse complement strand
GCGGCCTGATCGGCGCAGACGATGAACTGACCGATGAGCAGATCTATGATCTTATTTTTCAACCCGGGTTTTCAACCGCAGACAAAGTCAGTGACGTGTCCGGACGTGGTGTCGGCATGGACGTAGTAAGAAAAAACATCCGTGCCCTGTCCGGCGTCGTCGAGGTGCGCTCGGTGCCGGACCAGGGGTCGGTGTTTACGATCAAGCTGCCGTTGACCCTGGCGATCATGGACGGGCAGCTGATCCAGATCGGCGATCAGATCTATATCGTGCCGCTGGTCTCGATCATCGAGTCGCTGCAGATCAAGGAAGCGCTGGTCAATTCGATTACCGACAAAGCCTGCGTCTATAAACTGCGGGACGATTACATCGAGATCATTCCTTTGTACAAGGTATTCGATATTGAAGCCAGGAACAAGGAGGTGGTCAACGGCTTGCTGGTGGTCGTCGAGGCGGATGGGAAGAAGGTCGGCCTGTTGGTGGACGATCTGCTGGATCAGCAACAAGTGGTGATCAAGAGCCTGGAAACGAACTACAAAAGGGTTGGCGGCATCTCCGGTGCCACGATTCTTGGGGACGGAACCGTGGCGATGATTCTCGATATCCAGGGCCTGGTGGAACTGGCACATAGTAAAAGATCGACGGCTGACGGGCCATGCCATGTCAGCCAGGTGGCCTAAGGGGGGCAAGTAATGAGCTCGGCGCATTTACTGGAAAACGAAGCAGTAGTGAATAATTCCGGCATCGAAGGTGCCAATGGTGAAAACCAGTACCTGACCTTTATCATGGCGGACGAAGAATACGGCGTGGATATCCTGCGGGTACAGGAGATACGTGGTTGGGGCCCGGTGACACAGATTCCCAATACGCCGGATTATATCAAGGGCGTGATCAATATACGTGGAACCATCGTGCCGATCGTCGACTTACGTCAGAAGTTCCGGATGGACGTCGCTGAGTACGGGCCGATGACAGTCGTCATCGTCGTCAGTGTACATGCTGAGAGCAAGGAACGGGTGATGGGGATAGTCGTCGATGCGGTCTCCGATGTCTATAGCATCGGGGAGGAGGCGTTACGCGAGGCACCGGATTTCGGCTCGGTAGTCGATACCCGCTTCGTGCGCGGCCTGGCGACGATCGACGACAAGATGCTTATTTTGCTGGAGATCGACAGGTTGCTGAATGCCGATGAGCTTCATATGGATGGGCAGGCACGGCATGCCGAGTAGGTCCAGGCGATGAAATCTTCAGTAGAGAAGGCACGACAGGCAGTGCGAAACAAAGTCCGGATGATTGCGGTGATTGAGGAGTTTTTTTCCAATTTCGTCTGGGTTTCCTAGCAACAGTGAATATAAAGAGACAGATGACAGGGTGAATGAAAGTGGCTAAACAACCGGCACCAAAGCGGCAGAAGAAGACTTCCAGTACAAAGTCTTCCAGTGCAAAGACTAAGAGCAGCAATGGCAGGAAACAGAACGGCCTCGATGTGGAAAGCATCGAGCGCAGCTTTGCGGCACTCGCACCGCAGGCCGATGCGCTGGCGGAGCGTTTCTACGAGGAGTTGTTTACGCGTTTTCCCGCAGTCAAACCGATGTTTGCGAACACGGACCTGAAAAAGCAGCGAGTCAAACTGATCGCCGCTTTGAAGCTTGTCGTTGGAAACCTGCGTAAACCAAGAGTATTGAAAAAGGCATTGACGGAACTCGGTCAGCGCCACCAGGGGTATGGGGCGATCGAACCGCACTATGGAGCAGTCAAGGACACCCTGTTGCGCGTATTGGAAGAGTTCGCAGGAAAACTATGGACCAAGAAGGTGGCAAAGGCCTGGGACCAGGCTATCGATGCAATCGCTAAAACTATGCTGGCAGCTTACAGTTCAGAGGAGGAATATGCAATGTTATCAAACGTGAGTGATGTGTCTGACCAGGATAAGCCACAAGTGGTGTTGGGTGATGTCAAGGTGTTGATGGATATCATGGAGAATTCGCCGATCAATGTAATGATCGCGGATGCAGACGAAAATATCATCTACGTCAACAAAAAGGCACGTGAGGTATTGGGCGCGGTTGAAGACGAGCTGGCGGAATACCTGCCGGGATTCAAGGTCGATGGTGTCGTTGGCGGCAGTATTCACCGCTATCATAAAGATCCGCAGGCCATCAAGCAGATTCTCAGGGGGCTTGGCGCAGGGGATTCGCGCAAAGGTGAGATCACTCCGGGCGATTTCGTGTTTGAGCATGAAACCCGTGTGCTGACCAACCACGCAGGCGAGCGTATAGGTTATATCGTGCAGTGGCACGACATGACTGCGCAGCGCAGGAAGGAAGAAGAAGCCTTTCGCTTAAAGCGGGCGATCGACGGCGCGCAGACGGCAATGATGATGATCGACCGTGATTTGAAAATCACCTATATCAACGACTCGACCAGACGCCTGCTGAACAAGTACGAAACCACACTGCGTGAGTTATATCCCGGATTTTCGGTGGACAGTATCGTCGGCACCTGCATCGATATCTTCCATAAAAACCCGGCACACCAGCGCAAGTTGCTGTCAGACCCGGCAAACCTGCCCTACGAAACCGATATCCAGGTCGGGCCGCTGGTGTTCAATATCCAGGTTGGGGCGATGACAGACCTGGCCGGTAACTACATCGGCAACACGCTCGAGTGGGCGGATGTCACCGAGCAGCGCGCCAAGGAACTCGAGGTGGTGCGCCTGCAGTCGGCGATCGATGGTTCGCAGACCAACCTGATGCTGTGTGACACGGACTTGAACATCACCTATGTCAACCCGGCGGTGGTCAATATGCTTGCGCGCCGCCAGCATGAGCTGCAAAAGATCTACCCGGGCTTCGACGCACACAACCTGGTCGGGCAGAATATCGACCGGTTCCACAAGAACCCCGAACACCAGCGCCGCCTGCTCGGTAACAAGTCTGCCTTGCCGGCCCAGGCGGAAATTACGGTCGGCGACCTGGATTTCAAAGTCAATGCGACAGCGATCGTAGACGCCAACGGCAACCTGATGGGCAATATGGTCGAATGGAACGATATCACAGACCAGAAAAAGGCAGAACGTGAAATCGAAAAGCTGGTCAGCGATGCGGTTGCCGGCGAACTCGGGGCACGGCTGGACCCGGAGACCTACCAGGGATTTTTAAAGACGCTGAGCCAGGGTATCAACCAGTTGCTGGACGCGATCGTCAATCCATTGAGTGAAGGAATCGAAACGATGCAGGCGTTGGCTGAAGGCGATCTGACCCGCAGCATGGATGGCGAGTATTCAGGTGAATTCAAGGTCCTGTCCGACGCGGTCAACAGCACGATCGACAACCTGCGAAA
>JALUUZ010000114.1 GCA_027021095.1 Gammaproteobacteria bacterium | reverse complement strand
GACCGTCAGACACTGGGTGACCTGTATTTCCCACTGGCGGTTGCAATCACCTTCGAGCTCGCCGACGGACAGGCGGTGTTGTTCGTCGCCCCCGTGGCCATGCTGACCTTTGCCGACGCGGTCGCTGCACTGATCGGTCTGCGCTACGGAACGATCTGCTACCAGTCCGGCAACGCGCACAAGACGCTGGAAGGCTCGGTTGCTTTCTTTGTCGTCGCGTTTTTCAGTGTACAGCTGCCATTGACCCTGCTGACCGGCCTGGGTCCCCTGCCTGTGCTGTTGATCTCACTGTTGCTGGCCGGCGTGGTCATGCTCGCTGAAGGCATGGCCTCGCGTGGACTGGACAACCTGCTTATCCCGGTCGGCGGTTATTTTCTGCTGACGATCTACCTGCAGACGAGCGCGTACCAGTTGGGACTCAGGCTGCTGGTCCTGGCACTGCTAATGGCGGCGGTTTTCTTCTGGCGCCGTAACACCCGGCTGGACCCGGGCGCGGCGATCGGCTGCGTGCTGCTGTTGTTCGTGACCTGGTCACTGCGCCCGTGGCACTGGCTGCTGCCGCCACTGCTGCTGCTCGCTGTCTACAGCTACTATGTGCTGAAGGACAGGCAGCCTGCCGGCATGCACTCGGTCGATGCAATACTGGCGGTCGGGCTCCCGGCACTGGGATGGATTGCGCTGAGCCTGCTGGCGAACAAAGACTACCTGTTCGGCTACAGCCTAGCCTATGCCACACAGCTGGCAATCACCGGCATCGCACACTTCCATTCTCTCTCCGTCCACGATCGCAACCGGTCACGCTTCCTGCTGTTGCTTCGCGCCAGCCTGCCGGCCCTCCTGCTGCTGATGATCACGCTGGCAGCCGGTTTCGTCGGGGAGCAGCATTGGCTGTTGATGAGCGTGACCGGCCTGCCGCTGATCCTTGCTGCCGCGTGGGCATTTCGATGTCTACAGCCTGGAATCGACGACTGTCCGGTCGACGGCCGGCGCTGGCTGCGCCAGTCCACTATCGCCAGCCTGGCCTCTGCACCCGGACTGCTGCTGCCACTGCCGGTGTAGTGACAGGCCATGTATAAGTTTCACGACTTCGACCCCCGGGACCCGGCCATCGAGTCCGCCGGCGTGTATGACCGCGGTACACTGTATGAGGACTTCAATCTGCAGCGCCTTCTCGACCAGCACGCAGACCGCCATTGCCAGTTGCTGGACCGGGACAGCCAGGCAGTGGCCCGCTGTTCGTTGTGGTGGAACAAAGCCCCGGAATACCGTGACTACCGGGTTGGCCTGATCGGCCATTTTGCGGCTGCTGACCGGCACAGCGGTACCCAACTGTTGTCCCGCGCCTGCGCACTGCTGCGTACACATGCCTGTCACTACGCCATTGGTCCGATCGATGGCAGCACCTGGCATCACTACCGGCTGGTCACCGAGCCGGGCGATGAGCCGGCCTTTTTTCTTGAACCGCACAATCCCGCCTGCTGGCCGGACTGCTTCACCACTGCCGGGTTCGAAGTACTCGCACGGTATTTTTCTGCGCTGGTCACCGACCTGACACGACCCGATCCGCGCATCGCACCGGCATTGTCACGGCTGCAACAGCAAGGGATCCGGCTCAGGCCGCTGCGCCTCGAACGTTTCGACCAGGAACTGGAGGCCATCTACGACATTTCAGTCCAAAGCTTTACCGGTAATTTTTTATATACACCGATTTCACGGCAAGCGTTCAAACTGCAGTACCAGGCGATCAAGTCCTGTGTCGAACCCGGCCTGACGTTGCTGGCCGAACACGAGAATAATGCCGTGGGGTTTGTCTTCTCGCTGCCGGACCAGGAACAACGCAGTCGGCAGCAACCGATCGACACAGTGATCATAAAGACCGTTGCAGTGCTGCCGGGCAGACGCTATGCCGGCCTGGGCACCGTACTGGTCGCCGAGGCACAGCGGCTTGCCGGGCAGAGCGGCTATCGACGTGTGATTCATGCTTTGATGCACGAGCACAACCGTTCGCGCAACATCAGCCGTCACTATGGCAAACCGATCCGGCACTATGCGTTGTTTGGCAGAAAACTATGAGCTTGAAAACAACACCGTGAATCTTCTCGACCGCTTCCAGCAGCAGGCAGCCCGGACACCGGACAGACCGGCACTGATTACCGCCAAGGCGCAGAGCAGTTTTTCCGAGCTTGAACGCCGCAGTGCACAGGCCGCACAGATGCTGTCCGCGAAAGGCCTGCGCGCCGGGGATGTCGCACTGGTGTTTCAACCTATGTCGGTCTGCCTGTATGAAGTTCTGCTGGCGCTGTTCAGGCTGGGGATGGTCGCGCTGTTCGTCGACCCCCAGGCCGGACGCGACACGATCGTACACGCCGTCGCACGCTGTCGGCCCAAGGCGCTGATTGCCTGTCACAAGGCGCAGTGGCTTCGGCTGCTGAGTCCAGCCGTTGCGGCGATCCCGCACAAGCTGGCCACCGCGGCCTGGTTTCCGGGCGCGACCTCCTGGCAGCGCCTGGCAGCGTATGCGCCTGCCCCGGAGGTCACCGATGTCGACGACGATCACCCGGCATTGATCACCTTTACCAGCGGCGCTACCGGCCGGCCAAAAGCTGCGCTGCGAACGCATGGATTCCTGTGCCGGCAGCACCGCGTGCTGGAAAAGCACCTCGACCTGCGCCCGGGACAGCTCGATCTGACTACCCTGCCGGTATTCGTGCTCGCCAACCTCGGTTCCGGTGTCACCAGCCTGATCCCCGATGCCAACCTGCTCCGGCCCGGTCATATCCGGCCGGCGAGGGTGCTCAGACAGATACGCCAATACCGACCGCAACGCAGCGCCGGTTCGCCGGCATTCTACCTGCGCCTGGCCCAGGCAGTCGCCGTTACCGGAGAAACGCTGCCGCAGTTCGAAACAATCTATACAGGTGGCGCACCGGTCTACCCGCGCACCTTGGACGCCCTGCGCAAGATGGCGCCGCGGGCCCGGCTCGTTGCGGTGTACGGTTCGACCGAAGCCGAACCGATCGCACATCTCGACGACTCACAGATCGATACCAGTGCCATCGAACGCATGCATACCGGCCACGGCCTGCTGGCCGGCACCCCCGTCGACGACATCGAGCTCAAGATCATTCGCATGCAGTGGGGACAAGCGATCGCGACACTGACCGCAGCCGAGTTCCATGCATTGCAGCTGCCCGCAGGACAGACCGGCGAGATCGTCGTCAGCGGTGCGCATGTGCTGCCAGGCTATCTCGATGGTATCGGTGACCAGGAAACCAAGTTCGCGGTTGAAGGCCGCAGATGGCACCGTACCGGCGACGCCGGTTACCTGGACCACCGGCACAGGCTGTGGCTGATGGGCCGTTGCAGTGCACGCCTGCAGGACACGGATGGTGAACTCTATCCGTTCGCGGTCGAGGCCGCCGCACTGCAACAGCATGCGGTCCGGCACGCCGCGCTGATCCAAGACGGGGGCCGACGCCTGCTGGTCATCGAATGTCACAAAGGCCGCGTTGTCGATCACGACAGACTGCTGCAGACACTGCGCTGGGCTAAAATAGACCGGATACGGGAGGTCCGCAAGATACCGATGGACAAACGTCACAATGCCAAGGTGGATTATCCGGCGCTGTACAGACAACTTCGGTGTCGAGATACCCCGGGAAGACCATGAAGGGTCGTCAGCCAAGGATTGTCTAGTCGTCAGAACCCATAGGCCAGCCAAAAAATTCTTGACAGCTTAATATGTTCTATGGGAAATTGTCGGACAATGGAATCACAACGCTAAGGAGAGTAGCATGTCTAAGCAACTTTCAATTGAAGCCAGGTCATTGGTACTGAACAATACAGGCAAGGCGTTCAGTCACAATTTTCTGGTCCTTCGCGAAGCAGGCACTACCGGGCAGAACGGTGTTATTGCGACTCTGCACGGCATGGCCATGAAACGCAAGTCAGGAGAAATCATGCCCATAGGGTACCCATGGCGGGATACGTTACGCGGCGTACATAACGTATACACGAAAGAATTTGCCAACGAGTTACCCGCCGACCTGAAAGCCATCGATGTCAAAGGTGAAAAAAAATATAACGATACAGGTAGAACCCTATCTTACAAAGGTGTAGGCTCAGGCTCCGACATCGGCACCTACATCATGAACGGCCAGCAGTATGAAACACTTTATACCGGCAACGCGAATGAATTAAAACAACGCTGGTTCAAAGCAGTACACGCTTCGCAGGAATTAAGCAAGCTAAACAGAAATTACCCGCTTTTTGGCGCAGGAACAAACAGTAATTCGGCATTTGCGACTTATTCGGAAATTATGGGACTCAAGGTAGTCAACTTCCCGGGGATAGGCGAACCCGGCCTGAAAAAAAGAGTGTTCAGTCGCGATCAGATCGACAAATTAAAGTTCAAGCCCCAGGCTGATAAGACAACGACCCGCTCGGAAACCAAGACTGAACCCGAACAGGACAACAACTCCGCCAGCTCCCTCAAGCCCTCACTCAAAAATCCATATTTACCCAAACAGGCATGGAAGGCCCTGGGCTTTGAGGTCAAAGGAGAAGGAATACGGATCAGCGGCAAAGGCTCAGATGGTGCAAAAAAGGAATATACAGCCTATTCCCCAGGATCAGTCACAGCAACCGACAGCGCAAAGACAGCCGACCCCTATAAAGCAGGACGAGAGTATCTTCTTGAAAATGGAAAGAAACAACAACGGCTCGAGCAATCAAAGAGTCCTGAACCGGAAGTTGGTATTTAGTCATACACGTTGACTCCGGCCACTAAGAGTGACTTTTAAAATTTCAGCCATATTAAACCAACAGGATCGATGAAGATGAAATATTTAGTCTCTATACTGCTTATACTGTCAATGACAGGCTGCGGCACCTATCCATACTATGGCCCACGCAAACCGGCCACCACCGTCACGGTCGTCGACAATCAGGGGCGGCCGCTGGACAAAGCGCAGGTACATCTTGTTTTGATCGACAAGCAGACCAGGCGCGTGGTGGACGCAGAGAGCGCAACCACGGGTAAGACAGGTGTCATCCGGTTTCCTAACAGTTTCTACAATATCGGGCAGACACATCCTGCGAAGATCAACTCGCCGGAAGTACAAAAAAAGGTGGCTGGTTTTTACTACGCGCTGTGTATCGAAAAAAAGGGTTATGGTACCGCGTTCGTTCGGTATGACTTCAAGACCTCAGCCAGTCAAACCAGGAAATTCACCCTGCGAAAAGGACGCTCCAGATCCTGTCCCGGGAAAGGCGCATACGCCCTCGCGGGAAGCTGACACGCTGCACGGTAAACAGCGCCCTGCTCAGCCGTTCCGGCCGCTGCCGGAACATGCCTGCCGGTAATCCGCCTCGGACCTGAACACCAGCCCGCACTCGGTCACCAGGAAGTCGATGCGCTGCTCCTGCAGCGATTTCAGGGCCTCGGCCGGCTTGTTGATGATCGGCTCTTCATGCGCATTGAAGCTGGTATTGACCAGGCAGGGTATCCCGGTGAGCGCCTTGAATTCCTGCAGAATATCATAATAAAGCGCGTTGGTATCACGTTCGATGATCTGCGGCCGGGCGGTTCCGTCGACATGCACGACCGCCTGGATCATCTCCTGGTAGTGCTGCTTCACATCGGTCGTAATCGTCATAAAGCGGCACGCCTCGCGGTTGGCAGCTGTCATGACGAAGACTTCATCGGCGTCGGTGTCACAGACATACGGCGCAAACGGCATAAATTCCGTCCTGTTCAAACGCTTGTTCAACGTATCATTGAGTTCGCGCCTGGCCGGGCTGGCGATGATACTGCGCGCGCCCAGCGCCCGCGGCCCCATCTCCATGCGCCTGGAAAAAATCGCGCCGATATAGTTCCGCGCCAGCAGCCCGGCGGTCTGTGCAGCCGGCTGTTCGTTCTGCACGACATAAAACCCTGAAGCATCCGCCTCGTCGAGCAGGCTGCCTGCGGGGTAAGGGTACCCCAGGTAGACATGATCCAGTTTATAGCGCTTGACGCCTGCAAGACCGAGCTCGCGGATCTCCTCGGCCACACAATTGCCAACCGACAGGCCTTCGTCACCCATCGCCGGAAACACAAACACCTCGTCGATGCCCTCTATTTCGGAAATCTTCTGGTTCAGACGCACATTGGCGAATACACCGCCACTGAGTCCAATCCGGCTGACCGGATACTTCGCCAGCAACTGGCGGACCCATTTCAATATAAACCGTTCGGTCGCTTCCTGTATCGACGCCGCCATGTCTTCGCGTGAGTGCTTTGCGATCAGGCCGTAGAGAAAATCCTTCAGTGCCTTGTTGTCCGCAAGACGGGACTCAATACTGAAATCCGGATGCAGAACAAACTGCTCGTAGATCTGGTCGGCCACGACCGGTTTACCAAACGCCGCCAGCCCGGTGATCTTGCCCTCGTGCCGGCTGGCCCTGAAGCCAAGGCCCTTGGTGACATGGCTGTAGGCGATTCCTATCGAAGCAGCAGCATTGAATTTTTTCTGCAGAATGTATTCATCCCCGCCGTAGATCCTGTGCAATCTGCTGCCATCGAAATAATAGGCGGCATACGAGGTCCCGTCTCCCCCGGCATCACAGGCGATATATAACGCATCGTTTTCCCATGTAGTAAACTTAAACGCCCCCAGCACATGCGAGTAATGGTGGTTGACGAAACGTGCCTTGGCATCATGCCGCATTCCGATGTGCCTGCAGAGACAAGCCGCGTTTACAATCTCGAATTCATCTGCCTGTCTTTGCTCGCGTATCTCGGTATAGAGATGCAACGGCCGGCGCAGCAGTCGGCGGACCACGGCCCTGCTCGGCCGGTAGGACTTGATAAAACAGTCTGCCGGCAGGCGACTGCGTCCAAGCGCAAGAAGGTCAATTTCCCCGGCGTCGACACCGGCCGTCGTCAGTACTTCATCGATGCACAGCTGATGCAGCGGCCGGCCGGCTTGTTGTTTCTTTCTGGTCATCCGCTCCTCCTTGCAGTAGGCGACGAGCTCACCATCGACAAAAAGAGCGGCAGACGCATCATGTGCTGTTGTCAAGCCTAGTATAATCATACTTACATAAAATTCACTACAGTTTGTTCGCCATACCGCTTGCAGCAATACCACTCTCCAAAACGGCCAGGCACCCATTGTAACGCAACCCCCGTGATTCGGTCACGGGATTCATCGATATCCGGCAATATGGCATAATAATACAAATGGTTTTCCCAATCCATGAAAGACTTGCTCTCACGCCCATGTGATTCGAATTGACAGGCCTGTGATCTTGACAATCCCAACCTGAACATAAGGTATACCATACCGGCATAAATCATATAATGTCAGATAACGATTGACATCACATGCATTGTTGTAAGATTATTACCGGTAATGCAACACTGATCGTCAGCCGAAAACAATGGACACCTGCAGAATCTGCGGATCGACTCAAAGTCATCCGACCTACAACCCCAAAGAAGTGCTGCTGGGTACACAGGAAACATTCGAGTACTTTAAGTGCAGACAATGTGGCTGCCTGCAGATCAGCACGATTCCGGAAGACCTGTCGCGATACTACCCGGAGCACTATCCTTCATTCAAAAATTACCAGCGTCTCGTCAATAACCGCATCAGAAATTTTCTTGACCGAAAGCGGGTCCAGCACAGCTTCAACGACAAGAACTTTTTCGGCTGGCTGGGCCGGTACCTGGCAAGGCCGCTGAACTACCTTGAATGGATGAAGACCGCGTCCTGCCAGCCACAGGACAAGATATTGGATGTAGGCTGCGGCAACGGTCAGCTGCTGCTGCGCATGAAACTTGGGGGGATAGAGCATTGCACGGGGATAGACCCGTTTGTGTCAGCGGAAATCAACTACCCAAACGGCCTGAAAATCCATAAGCAGTCAATTTCAGAATTTTCGTCGACGGTAGAAGAAAAATTCAAGTTGATCATGTTTAACCACTCACTGGAACACATGACCGACCTCGATGAAACCATCAGCGCCGCGACAAAGATCCTGCGGCCGGACGGAACGATTCTTATACGTATTCCTGTAATTGATTCACTGGCTTGGGAAATGTACCAGGAGAACTGGTTCAACCTGGATGCGCCACGCCACATCTATTTGATGAACAAAAAATCCCTGCGTATCCTGCTGCAACGGTTTGGACTGAAATTATTCGAAACCCGTTATGAGTCACACCCAACCCAGTTCGTGTGGAGCGAAATGTGTCAACGCGGCTATACGATGGGCGGTGGCGCCAAGCCGGCCACTGTGCTCGGCAGCCGTAAGATTGCGGAATTCAAGGCCTTGGCTGATAAAGTCAAAGATGACGGAAGCTCTGACTGTGCTGCGTTTTTTGCAAAGTTCGGAACATAGCTATGCGTATACTGGTTATCGGAAAAAGAAACAGCGTCGGCGCATGGTATGAATACACCTGCAACGCTTTCCGCCAGGGCGGGCATGAAGTGGATAGCTTTGCAATCAATGGCGACCGCTTTCTTGACCACGTAAAATACAAATTCACAAAGAAAAACCCCGAGACCTACAATAAATTCATGCTGGCTGTTTTTCAAAAGAAAATACAGAACAAGCATTACGATTTGTGCGTCTCACTCAGCAGCTATTGGATGCCTTACTTTCTATTCGAGCTGCTGCGCGAAAAAAACCCGTCATGCGTACTGGCAGGTTGGGTGGGCGACAAGTTCGACAAGGAAAGCGCGGATCACGCAAACTTATTTGATGTAATTTACTATACAGACTCCCAATTCCTGTCGGATCACGAACGTCTTGGATTCAAGAAAAACCAGAAATACCTGCCACACGCTGTCGAGCACCGCATTTTTACCGAGAAAACGCGACAAAAAGTGCCGCAGCTGTTGTTTGTCGCTAACAGGACAGACTACCGGCAGAAGACCATTGAGTCGATTCCGCGCGAGATAAAAATTATCGGCCGCGGCTGGCGCAACTGCCGAAAATCGTCACACCACCGGATCGATCCGAACCGGGTTCATTTCAGCAAACTCAACCGCATCTACGACAAATATTTCTGCGTTCTAAATATCAAGAATGAGACGCATGTTTTCAATGGATTGAATCAGCGGTCTTTCGAGCCGTATGGTTGCGGCACCCCTGTATTGCACGATGATGTCACTGACTTGAAGAAATGCTTTGATCCAGGTGAGGAGATATTTGTTTACAGTGACACGGAACAGCTCAATGAAATACTCGAGCGGATCGTCGCCGACCCGGGTATTGCCGCCAGGGTCGGGCAGGCAGGAAAAAAGCGGGTGTGTGCCGAACATACTTACAGGCATCGCATTGAAACCATGCTGCATGACCTTGGCGCATGAGTTGACTTTTGCCGTCGGCCTCAAGACATCCCGCTGCCGGTCAACGACAAGACGAACTGCGCGACCACCGAGACGAACGGCCACAGGATTTTTCCAAGCAGCCCGGTTGCCAGCAACACCAGGATCAGGATCATTCCAAACGGCTCGAGACGTGACAAGGGATCAGCCAGCGCAGGGGGCAACAAGCCGACGGCGACGCGGCCGCCATCGAGTGGAGGTAATGGAATCAGGTTGAACACCATCAGTACGACGTTGATCAGCACACCGACCTTGGCCATCAATGCCAGCGGTGCGGCAAAACTGCCCAGCCCGGGCGCAAAGTAGATCGCCAGGCTCATGATCACCCCCCAGCCCAGGGCCATGACGAAATTCGACCCCGGCCCGGCAGCGGCCACCAACACCATGTCACGGCGTGGGCTGCGCAGGTTACGCCAATCGACAGGCACCGGCTTGGCCCAGCCGAACGCGAACCCCAGCATCGCGATCATGACCAGGGGCACCAGCACGGTTCCGACAGGATCGATATGCTTGAACGGATTGAGTGTCAGGCGGCCCATCAGGTAGGCAGTCTGATCCCCACGCAACTTAGCAACCCAGCCATGCGCAACCTCATGCACCACGATCGCGAACAGCACGGGCACTATCGAGATGATGATCAGCTTTATCGTTGCTGCTTCCATGGACTGAGTATAACACCGTCTGGAAATTTAAGCGCAGCTTGCATTGATCCTGTCGATCTGGTAGGCATAAACCGATTTGCCGTCTTTGTACAGCCGCGGCAACAGGTCACCAAAGGCGTTGGACTCGATGATCCGGTGGCGCCTGAAGCCCGGCTCGAACATCAGGTCGATACCAAGCTGGAAACTTTGATGCAATCTTGCCACCCGGCGGCACGATTCCATCGCCTGCCGCCAGGTTTCGGGGACAAGACTTTCGTTCAACCTGTCGAGGTCTCCGCGCCAGCCACCCAGGTGGAGATTGGTCACCGGGTGCCTGCTCTGGCGTACCACCGTAAAAGCAGGCTCCCCATCGACCATCAATACCCGGCAGTCCATGAACGCCCCGTCGAAACGCGCCTTGGGAATCGCTTTCTCGATATGTGCACCCTCACCAAGCAGGAACGACAACAACCAGTCTATCCGGTCACGCCGGGTGACCTGCTGTATCTTCAACGAATTGAAAATCCGTGTACCGTTCACCGCCATGGTCGTCATCAGCTTCTCCCTATGGCCTCTTCGATAGGTGTAGACCGCCAGCCCGGACGCGGACGAGCCACAGGACAGCTTGACATACACGCTATGCCAGCCTCGCTGCCGCATCGCCTCGCGCAGCTGCGCAGGCTGCTTCAGTTCAGTCGATTCGCCAAAGCCGTCCGGCACAGGAATACCATGCTGCTGGTAAAGGCGGCTGGTCAAGCGCTTGTCGAACAGCGTGCGAATCGTGGCCGGTGCGCTCAAGAGACGCCAATGCGGCAGTTGACTGAATACCCTGCCTAGCTCAGCGAGATACGATTCGTACCCGAGCTGGTGCTGCCGCGGAAAATACAGCTCTCCATATTGCGGGGGATCCGCATCGATCGCGGCCGCAGAGACACACCTTGCTCCGGATTCTCTTGCCGCGGTATAGCCCCGTGCCAGCAGCAGGCGCTCGACCTCCGGATTCTCTCCCACCGAGTCTATCCTGACGACCAGACGCTGGCTGCCGTACTCATAGAGCCGTCGAGGATCCACGACCAGTTCCCGGTGCGCCAGCACCACCGGCGCTGGCATCCCTGCCGCCCGCAGCGCGTCGACAAAGCCGCTGACACGACGGTTCTCCGGGTTGCCGATCAACAGGAAACGGGGCTTATTCCGACGCCGAGACATAGTAATGCGGCTCGTCATCCCAGTCATAGGGCTCCGACTGGTGTTTGACAGAGATGCTTTTAAACAGCTTGCGCAGCTTCCTCGCCGTTTGTTCGCCGATGAAATTCTGTTCCAGGTCGATATGCTCGAGGTGCTGAAAAGCCCCGGCATGCTCGAGCAGTACCGTCGCACCGGTATCACTCATGGTCCCCATCGACAGGTCCAGCGTCTTCAATTGCTTCAAAATCGGCGCACCGGCCAGCGCCTGGACGATTTCGTCTTCAAACTCACTGTTCATCAGCCCAAGATGCTTGAGGGCTGGAAACCCCTTGCCGCGCAACAACGGCTCGAGCATACTGATATCGCTGTCGGCGCCATATTCGGCGCTCCCGAACCAGACTTCGAGTGACTCCAGCGCCGGCAGCCTGGCATTGGCGATAGAGACTACCGCGTCACTTTCCAGTCCGCCTGATTCCACCGTCAGCGCTTTCAGGTTCGCATGCCGAAGACGGTCGAACCTGACTCCAGAACCGCGGGTTCGAAAATATTCCAGCTGCGGAAACACCGAAAAGATCCCGCTGCAATCGCCGATCGAGAGCCAGGACAGGTCGGCTTCGGGCGGGTAACAGTCACCGATGGTCAGCGACCTGAGCGGCGGGGGTGTTTCAGCACCAAGCAGCTCGTCGATGCAATCACCGAAATAGACATACCCGTCCTGGACACCTTCCGTTGCCGCGATGGTCAATGACTGCAGAAACCGGCAGACCGGGCTGTGCAACAACGCTTTGACCAGCACAGCAGTGGCCGGGCTTTCCTCGTCATAGTCATAGCCGACACGCGCCTGGGTGACACAACCGTGCTGCCAGGTCAGTGCCAGCGCATCACCCCTGTCCAGCCAGTCGGCGGCGATTCCAAGCCATTGCTGCTTATTGGCTGCAAAGACCCGGTCATACTCCCGGCGCGCAGCCTTGCCCTGTGGCGAGCCAGGGTCCTGCCCGGCGGCAATCGCAAACGCGAGCAGCCGGCCGAACGGATCATTGTGTTCCTGCAGGTAGTCTGCATAGACCAGCAGACTGTCGACATCCGACGGATTCTGCCGCAGCACCTGTTCCAGTTCCGGGTTGCGCACCCCGACAGTGGTGCTGTGCCGCTCCTCGGCAACCGCGTGGTAACCCTTTGCGAGCTTGCTCGCTGTAATCTTTTCCGCCGCCGCCTGTGCCTGCGCCGCGGTGTCGAACTCCTTGGTGCTGCGCTGGCCCTTGCTGCCGATCCGGCCATAGCATACCTCGTAGCAGTTACCGTCGACCTCGATCTCCCAGAACTTGCTGGACTTGTCATCTGTCAATTCATAACGTGGCATGCCGCCTCCTATACAGATAATTCATTACCTGGCTTTCCCGAGCCAGGCGCCGGGCTATACAATCTACTCACCGACCGACACATAAAGATCATCCTCGTCCCAATAGGTATCCTGACCACCAGACTGAATCACCTCGCCGAACCGCTGGTGCAATGCATCGGCCATCGCCGGGGAAATATAGTTGTCACTCACGTCGATATGCTCCAGGTGTTTAAAACGATCATACTGTTCGAGCAGCACCTTCGCACCCTCGTCGGTCATCGTCCCCATCGACAGGTCGACACACTGCAACTGCTGCAGCAACGGGGAGCCGGCCAGTGCCTCGGCGATCTCGTTTTGATATTCGCAGTTCATCAGTCCAAGATCCCTGAGCGCCGGATAACCCTTGCCGGAGAACAACGGCTCCAGCATCGAGACCTCGCCGTCAGCACCGTAATGTTCAGCGCCGAACCATACCCGGAGGGTCTCCAGTGCCGGCAAGCGTGCGTCGGCGATCGAGCGCACCGCCTGCGCGCTCAACCCGCCAGTTTCGATAGACAGGATCTTCAACCGTTCATGTACCAGGTCCCCTAGAACGATCCCGCCTCCATGGATGCGCAAAAATTCCAGGTTCGGCAGCAGCGGATACAGCTTGCCGCAATCGCCGATACTCGACCAGGAGATTTCGCATTCCTCAGATTCAAAATCGCCGATCACCAAGTGTTTCAGGCTGGGTTGTTCGCCCAGTGCGGCAATCGTGTCGATACAGTCTTGAAACCAGGCCTGGCCGTCCTCCACTCCATCGGTGATGCCGATCACCACTGTATGCACGAATCGCCCGAGCGGGGAGTAGAGCATCCCGGCCAGCAGTTCGTGCACAGCCGGCCCGTCAAACTCGTAGTGGGTTTGAACCCGCAGTTCCCTGAGCACACCATACTTCCAATAGGTCTGGATCACGGCCTCCTCGTCCCACTCGTGTACGAAAACCTCATCGAGATACGGTGCGGCACTACCGAACCAGGCTGTGCCGTTCGCTGCCACGAGTTCGCAAAAACGCTTGTGCAGCTCGGAAGCCTCGTCCGGGTTCTGTTCGATCGCAACGCCAAGCGCGATCAGCTCTCCCAGCGGATTGTCCTGGGTCTGCAGGTAATCCGCATAGACCTGCCAGGTATCGACGTCATCAGGATTTCCCTGCAGGAGTGCTTCCAGTTCCGGATTGAAGACCTCGACTGCAGTATCCTGCCGGTATCCTTCTGCGAGCCTGCTCGCGATAAGCTCCCCCGCCGCTGCCTGCGCCGCTGCCGCATTGTCGAACTCCTTGGTACTGCGCTGTCCATCGCCGCCGGTATGGCCGTGGCATACCTCACAGCGGTTGCCGTCGACCTCGATTTCCCAGAACTTGCTGGACTCGCCATCGTTCAATTCATAGCGTGGCATTTCATTCCTCCCTTGTTGTCAGTTGTAGTCAAACCCAGTCTTGACACCACCGTTCATGACGAAGCGGCGCCATACCCATGCCGCGCATCACCAGCACAGGCGCCCGGACATTCACCGCGCGCCCTGTAGCGTTCGAAATAGCCGGGGCCGAAACGCCGGCTGAAGTCCAGCTCTTTCAGGTGGATGTAGCCGAGATAACATGCACATACCTGGTTGGTACAGGGCCGTGCCTTCAATGCCTGCCGGTAATCCTGCCGGTACAGGTTACCGATCGGCTGCTCGATAAAATGACAGCGGCGCATGTCCCCTGTGCCATCGACGGTAAAAACAGTTTCGCCGCTGAAACACGGCTTGCCTGCAGACGGATGATCACGCAGGTTGATTTCGAAAAACGGATCGAGCCGGCGCAGAAACGCGACATCCTGTGCCGAGTAATAATCTTTTTCATCCTTGCAGGCATTGACCCAGAACGACGCCGTTGCCGGGAGGCGCCGGTACAATTCCTCGATCAGGCCGAAATGCTGCTTGATCCCGACCGCCCCTGCCGACAGCCGCGCACCGGCCGCCAGCACTTGCTTACACTGAGCGACGAATGCATCCAGGCTGACTTCATCGGGATGGTAGCTGGCCCACAACGTAATCTTTGCCGTATCGGCCTGCGCCAGCCATGCAAGCGGCCCCGAGAGGTTCGTCTGTATCGCAACCGAACGTACGAGCGGCCGCCGGCTCAGCCAGGTCAGCGCCTGTCGATACCAGGGCCAGATCAGCGCCTCGCCCCAGGGCGTAAACAACAGCCGCAAGGGATCGCCTTGCCGGCCGACCCAGCCGCAAAATCGCTGCAGTTGTGTTTTATCCTGACGCAACTGCTCTCTGC
>JALUUZ010000113.1 GCA_027021095.1 Gammaproteobacteria bacterium | reverse complement strand
GCCTGCGCGCTCCTCGGTCGCGAAAGCCAGCCATGCCACACCCTTGCACCGTCTCGCTACGAACGGTGGTGAGAAATGCGGGCTAGGCGTTGAAGTGTTTTGTATGGTTTACGTGGTGTTGCGTGCGGTTTGGTTTTCAATCAGGTCTGTGTGAGGCGGCCGGTATATGGATTCCGTGCACTGAATGATAGTCATCGCTGGCTTGTTGTTTTCGTTGCAGCAAGGTAGCAGAGTGCGGTTCCAAAGTCCAGGCCGTTCGTTTGGATCTTGTCCGTAGTAAACCCCGACAAGAGTGATAATCGATGGACGCATAGCAGGCTATACTTGCGTTGGCCGGCGCTTCAGGGTGCTGGATGGAATTGACAGCTTCAGGCCGCCGAAGCCAGGGTGAAGGTCCAGTTTGAAGAATCCAGGTACACAAGAACCGGTGGTGGCGGCAGACGGTAAGCCGTTTACCGAGCCGGCCGCCGCACAGATCAAGGCAGAGACCCTCAGCCGTGAGCTTGGCGGCCAGTACCAGGTGTATCGTCACCCACAAGGAGGCTACTATGTCAGCAAGCGGGTCGAGGTTGATCTCCCGCCGTGTGCCGATGCCGCGACGATAGTCACTTATCCTGCACTGCGAAGCTTTGTCAAGGAGTTACTGTTACTGGCTACAGGGATGTTAGTGTTTGCCTGGCCACAGGGCAGTATTGCATGGGCCGAGGCCTTGTTGGCCCGCACCGGCCTGTCTGCGCCAGGCGTGTATCAAGTCGTGGCAGTGCTGTCGTGGGTGATTCACTATGCTGCTGCGGTGGTCGTATTGTGGGCGTTGCTCGCCATTCTCTTTTCGATGCTGGCTAACCGGTATGTACTGACTGCGGAGTATGTCGAGTCGCAGTACGGGATCATTGCGCGCAGAACGGCACGTGTCGAGCTTGGTGCGATCAGGACGATCAACCTGAAACAGGGAATCATCGACAGGCTGTTGAACACCGGTACGTTGCAGTTTTCGTCTGCCGGGACTTCAGGGGTCGATGTCGTCTTCGCACGGGTGGCCAGTCCAAGGGACCTGGAAAGACAGGTCGACAGCCGGCGTAACCAAGGCAGAGGTCTATTGTGATCCGCTCCTGCAGGCTGGCCCGCATCTCTCACCACCTGCTGTTGCGGCGCTCCAATGAAGTGCGCCAGCCCCCCCTGTGCTCGGCGTCGTCCCTTCGTACCGGTTTCGTTTCGCATCAATCGGCATTTCTCTTGCTTGGCTGTTGACCTGTGACAACAACCGTCCTACGGTGAAAGGCTGCTGCAAGGAGCTCGTCCTTGTACCCGCTGGCCGGCCGGAGTCCGGCCCGATCTTGTCAGTGATCACCTGTTCATATCAGCAGTTATTATCCTTGTACCCTGCAAGTTGAAGGAGATGTTTATGCCATCTGATGGTTTACTTGCGTCATCACATCAGTCCTGTGTAAGTTGCGATCAATGCCACTACCTGGCTGTAACCGGGTCGCAGGACGACAGCCCTTGTCCAAGCGCACATTGTCTTGTGTTTGACCTGCCGCTGTACGAAGACGAACTAAGCGATACGGAGTCGGAGGTCAGGAAAATGTGTCGTGAACATGGGGATTTCTACATCAAGGAGCTGGATGGTATAGGAAGAATAGAACTTTTCCGGTGGAAAATGGCGCACCAGGACAATGAACTGGTGCGCAAGGTCTACTGGACGAGACTGTTCAACCTGATATCACGGATCGTGTTTGCCCTGCTGGGAGTGATTGTCAGTATTTTTTCACTGTCCGGTTAGGTCTTTTTCGCGTTGCTCGATAGGTTCCGGTCACGGCAGTTATTGTCGTGACCGGCTGTTTTACCGGTGTTGCTGCACAGTTCTTTGCGTTTTTTGCCGACAAGTGAGGCTTCAGGCTGCGCGCGGTTTGTCGTATACAGAGGGCTGCGAAGCTGTAATGACAAACTGTCTATGAGTGGAGAGAGCAACACATGATACTGCTGCTTGCATTGGCCACGGCGGTTTTCTGTGGCGTCTGGGCCAGCCTGATCGATTTCCAGGCGCTGGGCCGGCTTGGCCTGGAACCGGTGTACAGGGTCCTGGGCCGGCTGCTGCCAGCCTATGGTGGAGCCTATTGCCTGTCGTTGGCCACGGTATTCATAACCGGGATCGTCTGTCTCCGGCTCAGGCGCCCGGTGTTGACGCAGACGTTGAATACACTGGTGCTGGTCCTGCCCTTGCTTTACCTGCTGTCGCAATGCAGGCGGCACTACGGCAAGGCGCTGTTTCAGGGGATGGCTGACGTGCCCTACTGGCTGCTCGTCGCCATGGTGACGATGCTTGGGTGGATGGCCGCCAAGCACCTGGCCTGTTTACAGAGCAGGGTATAAACAAACCAGCATGACAAGGAGACGGCAGCGCAGGTCGTGGATATCAGTAGATATACCACCGCTTGCCTATTTTTATGAATTTGAGCTCGGGTTTGGTATCGAATACTGCCTTGGTACCGTCGCCAGAGAAACGTGGTGATTTATTTTGTGCACTTTTCAGCGCCTGCAGCAGCAACCTGCGTTTCTTTGGCGGGTATTTGTCTGCGAGCTGTTTCAATGTCTTCGAGCGCAGTTGTTTTTGCAGCTCTGCGGGTGCCATGTAATGGGTCAGCAGCTCCTGTATCCTGTTTTCCTCGATCAGGCGGATCGCATGGGGGATGGCTGTCTGTACTGACAGCTGGGGTGCGCTGCGTTGTGATTGAGTCGATGTCGTATGCGGCGGGTTTTGTTCCTGGTCAGCGCACGAGACGGGCAGGAGCAGTATGGCGGCCAGGAGTCCGTAAATGAGTACATAGCTGGTTCGGTTGACTATTCCCATACTTAATTTATGCCTTTGCGCTGCCTGTTGCTGTGCAGGGCCACCTATCTTATAGAAGTTCATGGCTTGTGCAAGCCTGTATTCGGCCCCTGTATTCGGTCCAGGCGGCTTCCGCTAATCGTTTAAATTGCAACAAGCATTCTGCAAAATGCAATGGTTTTGAGCAAGTCACTGTTAACTGTTTTTATAAGTATATGAATATTAAGAGTTAATTTATATGGCACATGACTTGCGATAATCCTAGCTGAGAGTAATAACACCTCACCTATGTAAGGAGTAAGCAATGACTGATATCAAACGTAGAACTGTGCTGAAAGGTACACTGGGTGTTGGGGTCCTGGGTGTGGCCGCCAGCGCTGGTTTGCTTTCTGCACAAAATGTATTCGCAGCCTGGCCGAAAGCGGCGTTCAGTGCCAAAAAGATCGACGCGGCAGTCAAGGCGGCCATGGGCAGCGCGAGCATGACCAACAGCAACAAGATCAAGATCAAGGCGCCGCCGATCGCCGAAAACG
>JALUUZ010000112.1 GCA_027021095.1 Gammaproteobacteria bacterium | reverse complement strand
ACCCGCCATGCTGAAGCGAATGCTGCCTCCGGCACCGAAAAACCCAAAACAGGAAGACTATCGCCGTCTGCTGCGTTACTGCGGTTATGGCGTGCCCGATGAAACCGCCCTGTTGTGGAGCGCCAGCAATGCCTTGACCCTGATCGCGCAGGAAAGCCTGCAGCCCTTCTTCAAGGAAGACAAAACAATCAAGACACGCGACATCCACCTGCATGCACTCCCCTGGCCCGTGGAGGCACTGGAAGAGCTGGGCGAGACGCTGGTGGAAATGCGGGTCACGATCTCCTATTTCATCGAGCCCAATCCCGGTGAGCGCGGCTGGGCTAACAAGTACCGCTACGCCTCCCACGGCCTGCGCTTTGCGGTGCGCCGCCCACTGGAGACAGAACAGCAGTTCCAGCAACGCATCAACCAGTATGCCCGTGACGAGGAATACCAAAAGTCAACGGCACAGGATTCAGGCTGGTTGCTTGGTGAGAAGCTTCGCAACTTCGGCTCCATCCACTCTGATACTTGGCAAGGTACTGCTGCCGAATTGGCTGCAAGGGGAAGTATCGCGGTTTATCCTGTCCTCGGCTGGTGGAAGGAACGCCCAAAGCTGGAGCGGTGGGGGAGGCAAGCGCGCTACGCGCTTATCGTCAGCATCCGCACACCTGGCGTTGAGACAGATATTTACACCCCTGTCGCCAGCATGATCGGGGTACCGGTAGCGATCTGACTAGCACCTACCGCACGTCCATAGGGTATGAAACTGTGAATCGAGTGAAAAATTTGCCTCGAAACTCCCGAGAACGGCCGTTCGGAGGTTAATGCTCGGTAACCTTGCTGGCAGATTCCGATCCTTCCACCTTCTGGTGGCGATTATGCGCCAACTGTACCGTGGGAAGAATGAGCCTTGGCAAATGCATCCGGGAACATTGGCTGCTCAACAGCTCTCGCCAGTACGGCCAGACATGATAGCTGGCGTTCTTGAGGGAAAACTCGTCGATGGCAGCCTTCTCCAGATCCTTGGTAATTTCATACTCTGTGATGAATTCCGCCTCAATGAGCGCCCGTACGGATTCCTCTTCGCTTGAGTCCTTGGAATCCACCCACCGCACACCCAAGCGGACAAACACCCTGAGCAACTGCCTGTCGCCCTCGATCTCCACCACTTGCGACTGATTGACAAGGTGCATCTGTTGAATCGTCAACTCGGTAAGGTCAGGGGCATATTTGGGATCGAAATCTCCTAGACAGCGGGCATCTAACCCACGCAGATAGACATCCCGGATCTTCAGGCTATCGATGGCCTGCTGCAACTCGGCACTGGCCATCATGCGGCGATGTTCCTCCAACGTGGCTTATCCATAGATGTCGAGCTGGAGACTACCCGCAACTGCGGCCGTTTGGTGCTGGACTCTGCACTGATATCTACTTCTACCGACCAACCCCTAACCTCCTCCCAATCCACCGGGGAGACAACCGGGGCAGCATCCATCCGCTGGGCTAATACTTCGAAAGCTGCTGGTATTTCGGCGGCCAGTCGCAACAGCTTATCCATGGCCTCGGATTGCGCTACGTCATCGCTTTCGTATTTGCAAAAGGCCACCGGCCCGCCGCCAAAGACCTTGGCGGCATCCGCCTGGCTCAGGCCCAGCTTCTCCCGCAGCGCACGCACTTCGGCGCCACTCAAAAGGCCATCCACCTGTTTCTTAAAGGCCACCATGGCCCGCTTGTTGGCGCGCAATTGCGCAGCATCCGACTGCTCGCTCCCGCAAGCATCACAAATGGAAAAATAGAATTCGAGCTCTGTTGTCTGCCCTTTATATTCGACAGGATTCTTGCCAACCTGAGGCTGTAAATGTCCTTCACCACAGATTGGGCAAAGATTGTTCGAGTCGCTCATCTCTACCTCTTCGATTCTGGTGGGTGACAGGAAACCACTAACAATATCTTCCCCGTCTTGGCAATCGCAAACTTGATGTAATACTCCATGTCCATTTCGCGGCGCGCATGACACACCCATTCCTGCCGCACCAGCGAGTACGCATCACAAGCCGCCCATGGGCCATCAGGTCGCTGTACACACCACTCTGCGCCAAGAAAACGGCCACTATTCAGCGCAATTCTTAGGAGTTCGCACAGATCATCGGCATCCAGCGACCATTTCTGCATGTCCTTGCTGCATTTATCGGTCCAGGCACGAACAGCTTGATCCCCTACATCAGCCAGTAGCTCCAACACCTCTGCCGCAGGATATAGGGGACCGCCTGGAATCTTGCGAGTTTCCCCCTCACCGGGGGGAAGGCCATCAGAAAAGCGGCTGACGATCGTAATATTTACCATTATGGTAAGTCAACCTCAATATTGCGAGGTATAATCGATAAATTTTTTTTATGGCTCACTACAATTTCCCTTTGAAAGCCTTGTCCAGGATAGCGGGTAGAAGTGCATTAAGCTCGCTCTGGTTATCAGCCTGGGCCTGCTGGATGGCCGCAACCTTTTCCTGCAACCTGTTGAAATACAGCTGCTTTTCGTAAGACGGAATGGGAACTTCGATTTTCTCCAGTTTTTTCAGGCCCAGCGTCCGATTGCGCCCAGCACCACCCGGGGAGGCTTCACGCACTTTCTCAATGCCTTCATCCGTCAAAAGATAGAAGCACAGGAAGTCAGCAGTAGCCACGCCGCTTTTCGGTACGCATGTGATGAACCGGTGGGAACCTACCCGCCCAGCATCGTTTGTTTGGGCAACGGCTATTGCGCCCTCCCAGGCAAATACATTACTCAGCACCAGATCACCCGGTTCAATTCGGTAGAGTTTTTTCGAACCCACATCAATGCCATTCAGAACCGGCTTGTGAAAGGTTCCCTTTCCAAACGACCGCACTCCCAACTCGGGATATTCGCCATCCATCTCGATTTTGACCTTGCGGCGGACGATGGGCGCCACTTCGGCCATGGGTTGGTATTCAGCGCCTTCGATTACGTGCTGAAAGGCCGAGCGAAGCATGGCCTGAGCGTCACGCTGGATCTCCTCCCGTAACCTCCTGGCCTCATCGATGCGGGCAGCCAAGGCGTCGATTTTGGCGTCGATGCGGCGTTGTTCTTCGAGAGATGGTAATTCAATCTGAATATTATAGAACTTGTCTTCCTTGAAACGGACACGGTTTGTCGTTCCCTCGCTCGCCTTTATGCAAGCATCGACGAAAGCTCGCGTCTTGCTCAACCACCCAAGATATTCAACTTCAAGCCGCTCTGGGTCGGGAACAAACACCGGAAAGTCGTTTGATACGACAGCACAATCCAATTCTTCTGGTATCAGACCGGATGCGCCATGCCTTGCATCAATTCGGGAAATTATGAACTGCCCAGCTTTGACCTTG
>JALUUZ010000111.1 GCA_027021095.1 Gammaproteobacteria bacterium | reverse complement strand
CGATGTATACCCGTTTCCTGTTTTTGAACCCGAACACGAAATCCTGCGGCAGGTAGTCCTGTTTGCCGCGGCTCGAATTGCCGGAGACCCAGCCGGAACGTGCCGAGACCTTGCCGTCCACCAGTTCGAAGACGCTTTGCAGTGTCGCATCGGAGGTGTAGCTGACGAGGTAGGTGCCGGTTGCCGGGTCGGCAATATTGATTTCTGTTGACTGCACGATGCTGTGCTGCCTGCTGTCGTGTTCCAGTGCCTTGATTTCCGCGACACGAAAGAAGTTCTGTGCGTGTGCGTTGACAAAGACGATCTTCAGGTATTTCATGCGCGTAGGTTTCAGGCTGATGACCTGTTCATCGGCTGCCATGCGTAGGCGCGCCGTGTGCAGTTTCTTGAAATCTTTTTTCTCCGCTGAGTCCGAAGCCCAGATCTCGACCAGCTTGGGTATGCCCTGCATGTCCCGCAGTGTTGGATAGGCAGCGGTGTCGATGATCACCGTGTCGATCGTCGCCGACTGGTTGTTGCGAAAGGCGAAAGTAATCTGCGCCGGTGCCCCGGGTGCAGACTGCCAGCCGCACAGCGTGCAGAACCTGGCACCGGTAGAGTCCCGTGCAACCTTGAAGCGTATGCCGTCGTTGATGTTGTGGATGCCCCACTTGCTGTCGTCGTATTGTGAACTGTAGGCGACGACTTTGCCGCCGAGGCGCCGGTTCAACAGGTTGTAACCCGCACGTGGTTCGATACTGTCAGCCGTACCGGCCCAGGGATGCCTGGGGATGATTTTGAAATCGATCTGCTGTGCAGGGTTGTTTTCAGTCGTAAACTCGAGCCGGTATTTTCCGGGTGTCAGCAGGTAGGGCTGTATTTCCAGCGCATGCCTGGTTTCGTTCGAACCGTCCAGCTGCTTGTTGAAGTCGAGCAGTTTCTTGCCGCGGCGGAAGCCTTCGGCCTCGAGCAGCAGGAATCGGGTCCTGACCGATTTCGGGCCGCCTTTCTGCCTGGCACGGAAGTGGATATAAATAGTATTCAGGTCTTCGTAGAAAACCGGTGTATTCTTGTCTTTACCGGCAGCCTGGTAACCCGGGGCAGCGCTGAGACGAACCGCCAGCGCGGAGCCTGCTTGCGCAGGCTGTGCAGCGCAGAGCCAGGCAGGCCTGGAAAACAAGGCCATTGCCGTCAGTGCCAGTAGTGTTGCGCCGGCCCGTATCGCCGGTACTGTCATGGGATACCTCGTCTACTTCTCGATTTCATTACCGCAATGCGGACATTTTACCACGTCCGCCTGTTTTTGGGTTTTCCATTCTTCCATGAACCCGGCGACGATGACCGCTGTCGGCAATGCGAAAACCAGGGTGCCCAGAATACCGATCACCGAAAACAGGGTTTTTCCCAGCGGCGTGATTGGATAGATTCCGCCCAGGTTGAGTTTCGCCAGGGCATTCAGAGACCAGGCGATGGTGGTGGGTATATCGGAAAACTTTGCAGGTTGCAGCGGGTGTTCCAGGGTGTAGATCAGCGAGCCTGCGACCAGGGTGATGATCACCATGATCGCCGCAATCAGCAACAGTTCGGATTTCTTTTTCCAGACCACATCGATGATCAGTTTGAGTGAGGGGTAGTAACGCCCCAGCTTGCCCAGGCGCAGTATACGCAGCAGGCGTATCGCACGAAGATAACGCAGGTCGATACCGAGTACATAGATGAAAAACGGCAGGATGGCGGCCAGGTCGATGAGCAGCAGCGGTTTCCTGATGAATGCCAGGCGGCCGCGAACAGGATGCCGGTAAAGCGGATCTTCGACACAGGCCCAGACTCGCAGGCTGTATTCTATCGTGAACACCGTAATCGAAATAAGTTCGATGAGTTTCAGCGTCCTGCCGTAGTTTGTTTTGACCAGCGGGATCGATTCGATGCTGAACGCAATGACATTGACAATGATCAACACCAGGATAGCGATGTCGAATATCCTGCTGGCGCTGTCCCCCGGCCTGGCGACCTCGACGATTTCCCAGGTTCGTTGTCTCAGGCGTGTAGTGTTTGTCGGCACTGTGCTTTCCGTCGTACTGGTCTGCGTTGATTTCCGGGTTTGCCTGCCCGGGCCGTTCTGGACAGCATCCTGCGGGCTTTGCCGCTTCCTATAAACTACACTAGTTCGTTGAAAAATAAAACGATTCGGCTGGAGGTATGGTTTTTCGTACAGGTTCAGGCTGTATTCAGTATCCAGTTGCTATACTATGACACAGTGCTGGAGTAAAGTATCTAATATTAAAAGTCTCTAATGTGCAAGTGCTCGGGACGAGCGCAGCGCCAGGGGTTGCGGTAACACTACGTGTAATTCCTCTGTTTACTGTCTGACAGGAGGGGAAACATGAAACTTTTCTATCGCTATTCATTGAGTGGGGCCGTCGCCACACTGTTTGTGCTTGGCCTGTTGCTGGGTGGGACCGCCACGGCCGGTTCCTATGGTCATTATGGTCACTACGGTCATTATGGCCATAACGGTCACTACGGTCACCGTTATGGGCACTACGGCCATCGCTATGGACACTATGGCCACAGGTACGGGCATTGGGGACATCGTTATCGCCATGGATACAGGCATGGCTATCACTGGTATGGCCACTGGTAAGCACTCATCGGTGTTGAACCTGGTGTGTGGCGGTCGGCGCCGGCCGTGACTGCCATGCACCTTGACAAACTGCGGCCAAACTGTGATTGGCCGGACGGGGCCGGTGCTGTCTTTGCCTGCTCGTCGCAGCCCGCTTTCTGTAGCGGCTGTATTTGTACCTGGTGGTTGTTATCTCCTGTTATCTCAGCGTGTCGCCGGTAGAATACCTGGCCCGGATCGCTCGCCACTGTTCGCAGCGAGACGGCGCAAGGGTGGCTTTCGCGACCGAGGAGTGCACCAATCTATGGATAATGACATGGTATGGAAGAATCGTGTGTAGAAGGACCGTCACGCGACGCAATAGGATTCGTCGCGGTGTTGGCACATTCGATACATCCCCGCCCCCATCGTAACAGTGTACAAAGCACACCAAGGGGTTTGCGGCAAGGAAATATCGTCTGTGGAAGAATCGCCACGTGATACGATTTGATTTGCCTTGGTGTTGGTGCGTACAACGCACCCTGCCTCGTCGTGACGGTGTGCGCAGCACACCAAAGGATTTACGGCAAGGAAATGTCGTCTGTGGAAGAATCACCACGTGATACGATTTGATTTGCCTTGGTGTTTGGTGCGTACAACGCACCCTACCTCGTCGTGACGGTGTGCGCAGCACACCAAAGGATTTACGGCAAGGAAATGTCGTCTGTGGAAGAATCACCACGTGATACGATTTGATTTGCCTTGGTGTTTGGTGCATACAACGCACCCT
>JALUUZ010000110.1 GCA_027021095.1 Gammaproteobacteria bacterium | reverse complement strand
GCAAGGCGTCTCTCAAGCTGGCTGCGCGTAGCGATACCACCATCGCCGCCGCGAAGGTCAGCCCGAAAGAGCTGCTCTCCTGGGCGCGCCAGGCGTCCCGCGCTTCGGGGTATCGAGCCAACACCAACCGCATCCAGGCACCGGGCGGTGCGCGTTCGGACCAGGCAACGAGCCGCCTGATCACCCAGGGAAAGCGCCTGAACCAAGAAATCCTGCGCGCCGGCAGTCGGATGAGCCAGGAGCAGGCAGACCGCTACCTGGCCCGCATGAAACAGCTGGTCGAACAAATGGATCGCAAGGGCAAATGCCAAGCTAAAATCGGCAAGGAAGGACCGGCCAAGTGCATGTGCAACTGCGACAAAGCCTACCCGGGCTTCGGCGGCGGAAACGGCTGGAACCGGTTCTGGTGCAAGACTTCCTGCCTGGTGGCAAAAACCGTCGGCAACTAAGCATGTAATTTAGAGAAAGCTCTGAATCATTCAGTCCCTGAATATTCAGGACTTCCTTAGCCCGGGTTTTTCACCACGATCGCCGCGAGAGCGCGTAAGGGGTTGAAAATACAGCGTGCACGGAGCACAGACCGACGCAGGCATACCCAGGACCTCAGCGAGTACACCCTGGAGATTCAGCTACTTACGTTGCCGCAGCAGATCGCTGGTGAGAAATCCGGGTTAAGCATTTTCAACCACACACCTTATCACAGCGCGCGATTTCAAACTCCAGCGTCGAATGACTGATACCGAACCGTCGCTCCAGCTCGGCCTTAAGCGCTGTTTTAATCGCTTCCGTGTCGCCGAAATCGTCAATCACCACATGGGCCTCCAGGGCGTTTTTGTGTTCGTCGAGTTGCCAGATGTGGACATGATGTACATTCGAGACCCCGTCTACACATTCCATTGCGTTGATCACCGCGTCGATGACAATATTTTCCGGCGTACCCTGCATCAGAATATGAATCGTCTTCGGCAGCATGGTTGATGCCTGATAAAGTACATAACCGGCAATGAGCAGCGTCAACACCGTATCCGTCCAGTACCAGCCATAAAGCAGAATCAGGCTGCCGGCGACAATCACGCCCACTGAGGCCAGTGCGTCCGATACGTTATGCAGAAACGCTGCACGGATATTCATGCTGTGCCGGGACATGGTGTAGGTCAGTACCGCCGTCGCCACATCAATCACCAATGCAATACCGGCCACAATCACCACCGTCCAGCCCTCGATGACCTGCGGCTCAACAAACCGCCACATGGCCTCATAGACCAGGTAAAGCCCGACAATCACCAGAGTAACGAGATTGATCAACGCGGCAATGACCTCGGCGCGTTTGTAACCGAAGGTTTTAAACCGGTCGGCAGGCTGTCTGCCGATCCTGCGAGCCACCCATGCGATCAACAGGGATGCGGCGTCACTGAAGTTATGCAGAGCATCGGCGATCAACGACAGACTGCCGGAGACCATGCCGCCGACCACCTGTGCCAGGGTCAGCAGCATATTGATGGCAATGGCAATGCCCAGACGCCGGTCACCCAGGTTGTCAATGTCGTGATGCCGGTGATCGTGCCCCATCCATCCGTTTATACCGTTTTTCTTTACATTGGCAAATACAAGCCATCCAAGTATTTTTACTTACTGAATTTATGAGATATACAGAGTGATGCGACGAATACCCTGCCTGGTGAAGCACAAACCCTCTTGGTTGTACGTATAAATACTTGGGTGGCTTATAATTGGGCGAGCCGGCCGACGGTCATCACTGCCCTGTCGAGGGTGTCGTTCCACGGTTGGGCGCAATTGAGGCGGATGCAGTTGCGGTATTTGCCGGAGGCGGAAAAGATCGGGCCCGGCGCAATGCTGACACCTTGCGCCAATGCCTGCCGGCACAGGCCCAGGGCGTCGACGCTCTCCGGCAGTTCCACCCAGATCACAAAACCGCCCCGAGGTCGGGTAACACGGGTGCCGTCGGGAAAGTACTTGCTCACTGCCCGGGTCATGACGGCCACCTGACGAGCATAGGCACTGCGTACCTGACGCAGATGGCGATCATAACCGCCGTGACGCAAAAAATCAGCCACAGCCAGTTGCGACAAAGTGGGCGCCGCCAGGCTGGTGACATATTTCAGGTATTCGATGTCTTCCTGCCAGCGCCCGGGCAACATCCAGCCGACGCGCAATCCCGGTGACAATGTCTTGGAGAAGGAAGCACAGTAGATCACCCCCCCGGTATCATCCCAGGCCCGCAAAGCCGGCGGACGTTGGTCTTCAAATCCGAGGTCACCGTAGATATCGTCTTCGACGAGTGGAATCCTGTAACCTGCCAACAGGGCAACCAGGGCCCGTTTCTTATCCGGCGGCATAATGCTGCCCAGAGGATTACTGAAATTGGCCGTCAGCACACAGGCTTTCACCGGCCATTTCTCCAGAGCCAGTTCCAAAGCCTCGACACTCATGCCGGTTGCCGGGTCGGTGGGAATCTCCAGCGCCCGCATGCCCAATGACTCGATCGCCTGCAACAGACCATAGAAACTGGGCGACTCGATGGCCACCACATCGTCTTTTTTGGCAACCGCCCGTAGCGCCAAGATCAACGCTTCCTGACAACCACTGGTGATGACGATATCATCCGGACTCACACGGCAGCCGGCCTCCAGCATGCGCCGGGCGATCTGGCGGCGCAGTTCGGGGCTGCCCGGCGGAAACTGATACGTTGCCAACTGCTCCGGGCCCGCCCGGGCCGCCGTACTCAAAGCCCGCTGAATGGCACCGGCCGGCAGAAATTCCGGTGCCGGCACAGCGGCTCCCAATTGCACGCAATCAGGCTCGTTGGCCGTCTGAACCAGACGCAGCACCAGTTCCTGACCGGTAACCGGTACCGGTCTGACCGGCGGACGGGAGACAGCCGGGGGTTCCGGCCGGGGGCAGTACGCAACCCGTACATAATATCCAGAACGGGGGCGCGCCTCGATGAGGCCGTCGTCCTCCAGCAGACGCTGTGCCTGAACAACGGTTGAGATACTCACTTCGAACTGCCGAGCCAGTCGACGGACCCCCGGCAGGCGATCACCCGGTCGATAGAGGCCCTGTTCAATCTGCCCGGCGAGTTGCCTGGCCACACGTTCATACAGTTTCCCCACAGCCATGGGTACCCGAACCTCACTCGGTACAGTTGATCACTACTGGGTACAGCACAGTTTCATATAACTGCATTCTGTACCGTTGCTTTTCGATTCTAACTGAATCTGTACCAAATCGTCAGCACACCTTATGCTGTCCAGACTGAACCTGACAGTTGCATAAATCGGAGCCTGCTGTGTTGGGAAATGGCCCGAATAAAGGGCTGAAGTGGGTCTTGTAGGGGTATTCCTGGATTTCACCTG
>JALUUZ010000109.1 GCA_027021095.1 Gammaproteobacteria bacterium | reverse complement strand
GCGAGCGTCAGAACGGGACTTCGCGGTCCGGCAGGGCGCAGTCGCGAGTCGCCGTGTTCGCGGGGCAGGGCGGCAGCGCGAGTCATAGCGCCGCCAGCAACGACCCTGGCATGGGGCAGCGGGCATCCTTTCTACCGCGCAGATTCCTAGCCCGGACTATTCATGAACATTTTTCTTGAGCGATTTTTTCTCTTCTACGGTTCGATAGTAAGCACATAACGGCTTTGAGTTTGTGTTTTCCCGGTTCGATGAAAGCAAAAGCACTGTGATCGTCGTGTTGCAGGCGCCGGGTATGGTTTTCAGACGAGTGTAATTCTCGGTATTGCCCGATATCGGTGTTGGGAGTTTTGGTCAGGGTTTCTGACTATGTAGGCACGGCACCCACCGAGCGGGCGATACGTCGCCAGTCATCGGCGTAGGGCGTGCTGGTGGGCAGGTGCAGTACGATACGACGCACCGAAGACTCGATCCAGGCCCCCAGTTTCAACAGCCGTAGGCGCAGCGTATTGACCTGTGCACGGGCGCAGCCTGTTCGGCGCGCATGCAGCCGCAGCTCCTGCATCAGTACATAGGCCGCCGCCGTCATCAATACCCGCAACTGGTTGGCTTTGAAGCTGGTGCAGCTGGTGCGATCGATCTCCAGACCGTGTTTCAGCTCTTTGATACGATTCTCGATATCACCGCGCGCGCAGTACACCTTCTGATAGAGGAACTTCGGCGTGGTCTTTATATTGGTGACGATGAAGCGCGGGTTGTCCTTGGGTTCGCGACCGGGATGCACAGAGATATCGGCTTTGATGATCACGCGCCGCTGACGCTTCCAGCTGCGTGCGCCGTAGCGGCATTCGCCAAAGCTGGGGGTGATATTCTCACCGGCTTCCAGAGCCTCTCGAAGCGGCGCCAGCAGTGGCTCAGCCAACTCCAGCAGCACCGGGTTTTTGCCCATACAAACCACATATTCCATGCGTTCGGCCTCGAAGAACTCATACAGCTCCGGACCGGTGAAGCCGGCATCGAGACGGATGCGAATCTTTGCCTTCGGAAAGGCTTTGCGCAGTCGTGGTAGCAGTCGCTTCAGGACACTCAGGCAGCCCCTTTTTGCCGCCGCATCACCGCCACGCAGTACACAACAAAACAAATACTGATCCGGCTCCTGATCAAAGCTCAGAAAGCCAGCCAGCGGTAAGTAGCAATGGCTGTCATAGAACCGGTTGAAAAAACTCAGCTGTTGGCCGCCATGCGTCGCATCATGGGTCGGATCCAGATCAATCGTGATGCGTCTCACCTTGCGTTTACGCCGCCGGTGGCGCTGGATCACCGCCTCCGCCAGTGCCTCGGACATCTGCAAGAGCTCGGCTGAACTCACCGCGTTCTCAAAGCGCGACAGCGTCGGCTGCGAGGCCAATGCCGACCCCGCTACCGGGTCACGCCCGGTGAGCAACTTGAATACCGGATCATCGGCAATGCGGGCCGCATCGTTGCCGTCAGCATATCCGCAGGCGATGCCGAACATTCGTTGCTGGAAAATCTCCTCATACGAGTGTTCAACCTTGGCTTGCTGACGATCGTCCCGCAGACACGAAGCCAGTGCCGTACTCAATCCCAAGCGTTCATCACACGCCTTCAGCAGCACGGCACCACCATCTGAACTGGCCTGCTCCTGGTCGAATCGGACAACCACCGCTTTTTTCGACAGCCCCTTGAACAACACACCCTGTCTGGTGGTATGGTTACTCATGCAAAAGCCTCTTTTGTGCGTAAGTATTTGTCTAACAACACTATTTTCGCACAGTCGAGGCTTTTGTTTTATCTATTCATGAATAATCCGGGCTAGGAGTCTGCGCGGTAGAAGGATATCGAGAACGATAAAGCAACAAATTTCCTGAAGTATTGCATCTTGATTTCCGGTTTCTGGATTTGCGATCTGTATTCTTTACGCTGCCGGAATCTTGCCGTCTGATGTCATTTCAGTACCACCAATGGCTGCATTCTGCGCAGGTTGGTAGCCAGACAGACAAGATCCCATTCACCGCTTGCGTTGTTCAGCCCGCGCACACTGAATTGCCGAAATCCCAGCACCCGTTTGATCCAGCCGTTGACTGCCTCCGAGATCCATTTGCGCTCGGCATAACAGGCCTGACCATCGGCGGTTGCTAACTTCTCGGCCATTCGGTGGGTGGCTGGATATTCCTGAGGATCAATTTCGTCCGCGGGCTTGTCCTTGCGGGCCAGCGCGATGTAGCCGTCAATGTCCTGAGCCTCCAAGTCCTTGAAGCACGCTTCATCGCGGTAGCCAGCATCCGCCAACGCCACTTCAGGACTCTCACCTAGATGCTGCTCAATACCTGCCAATACTCCAAGCAGCTCACCGTTGTCACTGGCATTGGCCGTCAGCTTATTCTCGATGATCAACTGAAAGTCACGATCCACTGCCAACTGGCCGTTGTAGCACTGCTGAAAACCTTCTGCCGTCTTCATGATGGCACTATCCGGATCGGTGAAGTTACTCTGCGCTTTCTCATCCGGTACTCCGAAATCCCGCTTGTACGGAGCTCCACGGCCGCCTGGGGGCCGGCGATTATCGTCCTCATGCCGACCGCGGGCCTCATCAGCTTCTCGCTGCACCTGCTCCAGCCGGGCCTTGGCTTCACGGATCTTCGCCAGCCTGGCCTGACGGTGCTGCAACTCCTCAGGTAACTCGTCACCTCGGTAATCTGCTCCATACAGCCGATCCTCGTCGGCGTCTGTGCTGCGCGCCTGATCGCACAGTTCACCAATCTCCTGCTCAAGCCGTACCTCTTCAGCACGCAGTCGCTGATAGCTCATCGCCTTATGCTTGTTGGCGTTCGCCCGAACCTTAGTACCGTCAACAGCGACCGTACCCAAACTGATCAGGCCCGCCTGCCGTGCAATCTGAATGACCTGGACAAACACCGCCTTGAAATCCGGCAGATGCCGTTTACGAAAATCACAGATGGTCCGGTGCTGCGGAAAGTTATCCGCGCCCAATACCCGGAATGCCACATCTTCTTCCAGCTTCTTCGCGATCTTGCGCGACGAGAAAACACCAGTCGCATACGCATAGATCAGCACTTTCAGCATCATGCGTGGTTCATACGGCGCCTTCCGCCGGCCATCCCCTTCATAGGGGGCATAGAATGCACTAAGATCCAACTCCTCGATCACATCATCAATGAAATAGGCCAAATGTCCTTCGGGCAGCCACTCCCGAAGACTCGGTTGTAGCAACAAATCCTGATCGGGGGCATACGGACGGAACGTCGTCGGCATCTTGTTTCCTCAATATCGCAGCCTCACTATTATCTCAGATTGCCGTTTCTACCGCGCAGACTCCTAGCCCGGACTATTCATGAACATTT